>NZ_JBFAKW010000221.1:0-7232 GCF_040655955.1 Streptomyces sp. NPDC050263
CGGGCGAGTATACCCTCATCACCATAAATGACTCCTTCTGGCCGGTCCCCTGCGGGGCCGGATCGAAGGTGTCCACCTACAAGGGGGAAGCCCCGGCCATGTTGGCGGCGCTGAGTCCCGCGCCGCGAATGACGAGCGCGGCAGCAAGGATGAGGCCGTTGGCATGTCGGCCGCCGTAGGCGAAGGGAAGGGTCCCCAGCGCGGTGAGGGCGATGCCGACCAGGACGACTGGGCGGGGCCCGATGCGGTCGGTGACGCTGCCCGCCCCGCGGGCGAGGAGGCTGCCCAGGCCCTGCGGGGCCAGCAGCAGGCCGGCGGCGACCACGCTCCGACCGCGTAGCTGCTCGTAGTAGAGAGGCAGCAGCAGCATCGCGCCGAACATCGCCAGCCCGGACAGGAAGAGCAGGGCAGAGGATGCGGCGAACGAGCGGGTGGTGAACAGCCGCAGGTCGATGAGTGGATCTGCGTCATGGAGGGCGTGACGGACGAATGCCGCCGTTAAGAGCGCTCCGGCAGTCAACGGAACGACGACGGTGACGCGGTCGAAACCGCTGCGGGTGCCGATCTGTGTCAGGCCGTAGAGCAGGGCGGCCAGCGCGGGCGAGAGCAGCAGCAGGCCGGTCAGGTCGAGGCGACTGTCGTGCCGCGCCGGGTCGGCCGGCAGGCGCCGCCAGGCCAGCAGTGCGGCCGGCAGGCAGACGGGGGCGTTGACGTAGAAGATCCACCGCCAGTTGAGGTGATCGGTGATCAGGCCGCCGATGACCGGTCCGAAGATCGGGCCTGCCAAGGCCGGCACGGTGACGACCGCCATCAACCGTCCGATCGAGCGGCCGCCGGCGGCCCGCATGAGCAGGGTTTGCAGGACCGGCAGCATCAGCCCGCCGCCGACGCCCTGCACCAGCCTGAAGACGATCAGCGAGCCGATGTCCCAGGCGATGCCGCAGAGCATGGATCCGGCCAGGAACAGCAGCAGCGAGACCAGCCACATGCGCTTGGCTCCGAAGCGCTCCACCGTCCACGCGGTGAGAGGTATGGCCATTGCCAGGGCCAGCAGATAGCCGGTGCTCACCCACTGGATCGTGGACACCGGCGCGTTGAGTTCGTTGCCGAGCGTGTGGATGGCGACGTTCACGATGGTGCTGTCCAGTAGCGGTGCCATCGCACCGAGAACCAGGATCCCGGCGAGTTTGAGCAGGGTCGGGTCCAGCCGCTCCGCACGGCTTGCCGTGGGCATGTCTGCTCCCCCATTCAGTTAAGAGACGAATCGTCTCTATGGGGCACGGTAGCCTTGCACAACAAGAGACGCAAGGTCTCTAAAGGAGAGTGGGATGTCACCGCAGACCGGCGATCGCTCCGGTACACAGCGCCGTCGCGGTGCTGAGCTGGAGGCTTCGATCCTTGAGGCGGCGTGGGAAGAGCTGGCCGCTGTCGGATACTCCCGGCTGACGATGGAGGGCGTCGCCGCCCGCGCCCGGACCGGCAAGCAGGTCCTCTACCGCCGCTGGCGCAACCGGGCGGAGCTCGTCATCGCAGCCATGCGCCACAACACCGGCTCCATCATCGACCAGATCCCCGACACCGGCGATTTGCGCGGCGATGTCCTGGCCGTGCTGGGGAGGATGGCTCGACGCCACCGTGATGTCGCCCCGGACATCATCCACGGCCTCATGGCCGACGCACCCGACCTCGACCCCGTCACCCTCACCATCATGAGCGGCGTGATGACCACCGTCCTCAAGCGGGCCGCCGAGCGTGGCGAGATCGCGTCCGCCGAGCTTAGCCCTCGCGTCATCACATTGCCCGCCAACCTCCTGCGGCACGAGATGCTCCTCACTCGCCACCCCATCTCCGACCAGGTCCTCACCGAAATCGTCGACGAGGTGTTCCTCCCCCTGGTCCATGCCACGGCAGGCAGTTCGACCGGCGAGACGCTGCCGCCGACATCGCCGCACCGGGCCGACATCGAGCCTCAAATCCGTTGAGTGTCGGAGTGGTTGGGATTCAAGAGCCCTCTGAGTGCGGTCGGCTTCGTCTGGCCGGCCCGGCAGTCGCCGAGGCAGCCCGCAGTCTGGAGGTCTTCGGGGGCGAACCCGCGTCCAGGACACCGTGGTCCTCAGCCACTGGCCTGCCGGAACGCTGCCCTCACCAGGGAGAACACTGATCCCCGGCGGCTGGATCGCGGAGCGGCGGGCGGACGGGTTCCGCATCCGTCGTCCTATGGGCCGTGGCAGAATGCCGACATGGTTCTGATCCGAAAGGGCGATGCCGCGTAGGCGTCCGAAGGCCGTACGCGCCGAGCGGTGGCGGCCACCCAAGTGCATGCCGATCCGTAGGATCCCAGGCGTATCAGCTCGAACTCGGGCAGCGGTACGACGTGTTGAGGCCGAGCACCTCTGGCCGGGCGCAGTCGCTGATGCCCTCAGCCGGTTCGAGTGGGCTTTCAAGCAGCCTGGGCGGTATCTGACCGGACCTGGTGAGAGTCCCGGCATCGAGATTGAGGACGGCCGTGACGACCTGGAAGTAGCGCTGCAGTATCTGCCCAGAGGAGCCCGAGCAGATCTGGGCAGCGTGGTGGAGCGGATCGACCTGGAGTTCGAACGTCGCACGCTTCCCAACCCGGGTTGGGTGAGTGGCTGGACGGCGGGGCGCTGGTGGTGGTGGCGTATTCGGGAACGGTGACGCCGCGTCAAGGGGCCGGGGCGATATGTGGGCCTAGTTGCCGGCCGCCGGGCACAGCCGGCGGTCGGCCTTGACTGTGGGGTGGTCGGCGTCGGCCGGCCGACGATTTCGCGCAGCCCGACGTCGCGCTGCTGCCTCTGTCGGGATTTTCGCGATGCCCCGCCCCGTGAGGGACGAGGCGTCCACCGCCCGCCGGTGGAGGCCTCCGCCTTCGTCCTGGGGGGGAGAGGGGTGGGTGGGCATCCGGTACGCACGGCCCGTCTCCGGCAGCCCCGGCCTGTCAGATCCCCTGGTTCGGCTGTCCGCACTGATTCGATCAAGGAGCAGGGCAGTTTCGATCAAGGAGCAGGGCGGTGGGGATGGAGCGTCACCAGTACCGGGGTGTCGTGTCACGCCACTCCGGCGGCCCGCCATCGCCGTGCAGCCGGATCTCGCCGTCGTCGCCGACGTAGCCCTCGTAGCGAAGGTGTCCGTGGAATGCGTGGTCCGCGCCGACCGACGCGGCCACGTCCCGTAGCCGGCTGTCGACCTCGGCACGCGCGACACCTTGCGCGTTCACCCGGAGGTGTCTGACGGCCCGCGGACGGCCCTGCTCGTCGGTGCCTGCGTCATCGTCCGGGACGAACTCCCAGCTCGCCTGGGAGGCCGCCGCTGCGGGCTCCGGCCCGGCCGCCCCATGCGGCGCGGCGTCGAGCCTGCCCCGGAACGCGTCCTGGTCGGTCAGGTTCCACAACTGTGTCACCGGGACCGGAGGGCGCAGCTCAATCGTCCCCCAGACGCTGTATTCGGGGCTTCTTCCTTCTTCGTTGCCCATGGGACGCCCCTCTGCGGAATCTCCGGCGGCCGCCGGCGCCTGGTTCACCTGCTGTCGTGACGGCGAATCGTTCACGACCCCGAGTTTATCGTCATATCGACGATAAAAGAAAGGCGGGATCCCTTCCCGGCGCGGTCCCCACGGTTCCGTCCAGACTTCAGGACCGGACGTCCCGCGCAGTCCTGTCGTCGCGCAGCCTCAGGGCGCGCACCGGATGCCGGTACGGGCCAGGGTCCACGGTGGTGTCGACGTCGATCTGAGACTTTTCGGCGCGTGCGCGGCGCCGGTGACCGCGCCGATGACTTCCTCCGATGTCGTGCAGGTGCAACGCGCGGGCCTGGCCCAAGACGGCTCTGATCACGTGCAGATCCCGCGATGAGTCAGCACGTCCCCAGCGAGTCCATGCCGCCGGGTTCCGCGGGCGCTGCGGCTGCTGCGGTCAGTGGGGCGGCGAACCTGCTCGGAAGGCCAGAGGTGGAAGCCGCGAGCGTTGTTGGCCCATTCGGGCTGGCTGAGCCCTGTGGAGGATCTTCGGATGACGCTCCGACTGCGCGCCGTCCGCGCGCGCTCGACTGGCTGCTGGTGACACGGCTGATCACCGCGCGGGCGTCCTGGCTCGAAGGCATGGTCCTGATCGTCACCGTTCTACCGGCGGCGGCGATTCTGCGGGGCATGCATCACATCGTGGCACACCCTTGCTCGGTGGCGTCTCGTTGTCGTTCCATCAGGTTGGCACTGAGGTACAAGTGCCCGCTTGTGGTGATCTCCCCAAGGCGAGTGGGCCAGCTACCACTTCCTCCCCTTTCTTGAGAGGTGTCGACCACCATGACTGATGTGACTGGTACAACCTATGTGGCTGACACGACTGACACGCCTGGCACGAGGTGGCCGAGCGCGTCGGCAGTCATCCGCAGACCACGTACCGACTGATGCGCGCGGCTTCTTCGTCGGGCCTGCTGAGCCACGAGGGGCAGCAGCGCTTCGGTCTCACCGGGCGAAGCCGACTGCTGCGTTCGGATGTGCCCGGTTCTCTGCGCTCCTTGATTCTGGCCCAGACCAGCCACGGCGGGACGCCGGCGCCACTGGCAGTCCTCGGCCCACTTTCCCGAGGCTGTGCGACAAGGAAGCAGCCAGACCGAGAAGGCGCTGGGAGCGGACCTTTTCGAGTACTTCGCGCGGCCGGAGAACTCTGCGGAAGCAGCACTTTTCGCTCAGTCGATGGGAGACGTATTCGGCCTGGTGACACAGGGCGCCGTGGCCGCGGTCTCCACCGACGGCGTGTTCACCGTTGTCGACGTCGGCGGTGCGCACGGTGATTTCGTCCTGGCGCTGGTGGAAGCCGACCTCGAGCTGAGTGGGCAGGTCCTGGATCTGCCGCACGCCGTCGACGGTGCGTGCGCCGAAGCCGAGAAGCGTGGCTTGTCCGACCGCTTCTCCGCGGTGGCGGGCGACTTCTCGCCACCCTGTCCGACATGACCGTGCTCACCATGACGAACGGCAGGGAACGCGACCTGACCGAGTTCGACGCCCTTTTCACAGCCGCGGGTTGGCGCCGCTCGAAGATAGGTACCCCGTCGGCGGCGGCTACTTCGGTATGGAGCTCGTCGCCATTTGATTCGCATGGTGTGACCGGTCCGGGGTTTCCCGGGCCGTTGACGCTCCTGCAACGGGCGGGGCGTGGCCCATGACGGGCGCGTGACGCCGCCGGCGGTCGAGGAGACCGCCGGCGGCGTCGGCCCGGTGTCTCACTGGCCGCCCCGCCCGGCTGACAGCCCGGCAGTCCGGTTCGACCGTCAGACGTGGGGCTGCAACAGCTTCGCTGCGACGTCCTTGCGCAGGGCGGGAAGGTCGCCGTACAGCGTGGTGCCGGGGCACTCGGTGGTGAGCCAGTCACGGTGACCGCTGATCATCTGGACGTCCTTGCGTACGCCGTTGACCGGGTTGACGAAGGTGACGGCGGCCTCGGGACTGAAATTGTGGTAGATGGACAGCGCGGCCAGCAGCCGGGTGAGTGACTGGCGGGCCGCGGCCGTCGGGGGCTGTTCGTTCGAGTTGCCGAGCAGGGCGATGCCGAGGTTGCCCGAGTTGTAGCCGGAGGCATGGAAGGCGGTCACCATCTTCCCGCTCGCGTCATGGGCGGGGATGCCGTCCGTGCCCGAGTAACGGCCCTCGTAGACGAGGCCGGCCTCGTCGATCAGGTAGTGGTAGCCGATGTCGCCCCAGTCGTTCGTGATCGCGTGGAGGTAGTAGTACGCCCGGATGGTGGCCGCCGGGTCCGGGTCGCCGTTGACGCCCGCTGTGTGATGCACGGTCATCGTCTGGGCCGGGTAGTAGGTCTGCGGCGAGTTCTCAGTGCCGTCCGCCTTGAAGCGGAGGGACTCGTCGGCGCCCCACCCGGCCCGGGTGATGTACTCGACGCCTGCGATCCGCCCCGTCTTCGCGGCCGTGGCGACCTCCTTGGACGGCCCGTTGACCGTGTCGATGGCGGTGGAACGCACGTCGGTCGCGCCGTCCGGCAGCTGCAGCTCGTACCCGGCGGCCCCGCCGGCCGGCACCAGCACGCTCACGTTCTTCGCCGGGTCCCCGGCATCCCCGTCGGCTCCGGCCCCGCAGACCGGTTGCAGCGCCGTCCACGTGCCACGGCTGCCGTCCTGGCCCACCAGCCGGATGCTCGCGCCCCGCCTGGGCCCGGTCCAGCTGACGCCGACGTGCTCCACGGGGAAGTCGGCCTGTACGGTCCGCGCGGCGTTACCGGTGACGGACTTGGCACGCGTACGCGGCACACGGACCGTACGCGCGCCCGAAGTGGTTGTGGCGGGGGTGGTCGCACCGATCGCCGGCACGGCTGTCAGGCCGGCGGCGACGCCGGCCGTGGCACCGGCCGCCATGAGGACGGCACGACGGTTCAAGAGAAGCTTCTTGCGCACAGTGGATCCTTTCAAGTGGCGCAGAACGAGGGGAACTTGCCGTCCCTGACCGCCCACGGATCGCATGCCGGGCGGGTCGCAGGGAGGCGGACAGAAAGCGTTCTCCCTCAGCGCTGACACTTTATACGAGTCAGAACACACGGTGTCACACGCTGGTGTGACATCCCGTCAGTGACCTGTCGGCTCTGCTCGCGGTGCCGACGTAACAGCCCACGGGCGGCGTTCAGCCGCAGCAACTGCTCACTGCCGTCATCGGAACGGCATCGCCATCGCCAGGCTCACCACGTCGACCCGTTCGTCGGCGTCCCGCGTGCGGGCGTCAATCAGTTCGCCCAGTCCTCGGGACTGCGCGCCAGGAGCTGCTCGCTGTAGGGGAACCGGTGCAGGACGTGCCCGCCCGGGGTGGTGGGCGCCGGGTTCAGGCACGGGGCCGGGCGACGACGGAAGCTGGCAGGCGGTGGCGACGTCGTGCATCTCGCAGCGCCCGGAGCTTCCTTGGCAAGGTCACTCATCGGAAGGAACTGCATCAGGGCGAACACGCGGCCACCCGTCACAGGGCCACACGCGGCCTGACCGGTGTCGATGTAGACGAGATCAATGTGGCCGGGCCCATCGCCGCGGCGAGTGTCGCGGCGCCGTCTGATGATCGTCCGCGCACACATGCCCAGGCTGCCGCCCGAAGCAGGGCGGCGCTCCACCGCGTCCGATGTGTGCTGTGTCTCATTCGTGGGCTGTTACGGCGGACCGGCGGCCGGTGTCTCCATGCCGAGTCCACCACAGCACGAGGAGACATCATGAACGCGAACGTCGAG
>NZ_JBFAKW010000222.1:0-7185 GCF_040655955.1 Streptomyces sp. NPDC050263
GAAGAAGCGGCGTTCGGTGCGTGCTCTCGGTGTGCCGGGCGAGAGTGCGTGCCGGGCGTCGCGACGCCGCGGAGATCCATCAGAAGCCCCCTAGCGCGCCTCACGACAGGGGCGGCGCGCCGGGCCGTGGTCAAGCGCCCGCGACACCGCCGGGCCCCCGGCTGACGGGGCAGCCGACTGCGTGCGTCGCACGGCCGGGGCCGCCTTCAAAGGCGTCGGTCGGCATGGCCCGCGGGCCGCTGTCGTGGTCGTGGTCGTCCGAAGGCGGGGTGAAGGCGACGTCCAGGCGGGTGAGCCCGCGGAAGTTGAGGCTGCGCTGCCACTGCGGCGGTTCGGTGCCGTCGAGCCGCAGGCCGGGCAGTCGGGTGAGGAGTGCGTCCAGGACGATGGCGCCTTCCAGCCGGGCCAGCGCGGCGCCGAGGCAGAAGTGCGGACCGTGCCCGAACGCCATGTGCCGTCCGCCGGGCCGCTCGAAGTCCAGCGCATGGGGATCGGGAAACACGGCCGGGTCCCGGTTCGCGGCGCCGCCCACCAGGAGCACCGTCTGCCCTTCGGCGACGGTGCGGCCCGCCAGGTCCAGGTCGTGCCGGGCCGTGCGCAGCATCAGCTGTACCGGGGCGTCGTAGCGCAGGAGTTCCTCGACCGCGGCGGGCATCAGATCGGGCCGTCGGCGCAGTTGGTCGGCCGCGTCCGGGTGGCGGAGCAGGGCGAGTGTGGCGTTGCCGATGAAGTGGGTGGTGGTCTCGTGGCCGGCGATCAACAACAGGGCGCAGTTGGCGAGGAGTTCGTCGAGGTCCTGCTCGGCGTTCTCGGCCTGTGCGGTCACCAGGGCGCGCAGGGTGTGTAGGGCCGGCGGGTTGTCGCGGCCGGTGAGGAGCTCACGGAAGTAGGCGAGCATGTCCGTCATGCTCTGCGAGGCCTCGCGGTTGCGGTCGGCGTCGAGCCGGGAATTGCCTATGGCTTCGGCGATCGGCTCGGACCAGGAGGCGAGGGCGGGGCGGTCCTGGGCGGGCACGTCGAGGAGGTCGCAGATGATGGTGAGCGGCAGGGGTCGGGCGAGGTCCGCGACGATGTCCATCCGCCCGGTCGGCGCTGCGTGGGTGATGATCCGGTCGACGGCTTCGAAGATCCGGGCGCGGAGTGTCTGCACTGCCCGAGGAGTGAAGGCCTTGCTGATCAGAGCCCGTAGCCGGGCATGGTCGGGGGCGTCGCTGTAGAGCATCTGCCGGCTCAGGACCCGGGCCAGCGGCCGCAGCTCCTCGGGGACGGTCTCGATGTCGGAATAGCGCACCGAGGACAGTCCCGGGTCACCGGCCGCTTTGCTGACCGCTGCGTGCCCGGTCACGATCCAGGCGCGCAGAGTGCGGTCCCAGAAGACGTCGTCGGCGCTCCTCAGCTCTTCGTAGAAGTCGTAGAGACGCTCTTGGACTTGGGGTCGAAAGGCCCGCAACAGCGAGGTGGGAGTGCCCATCACCCCATCGTAGGGGCCTGCGGCTGGAATTCGATCAAGACAGGGGGCGAATCATCGCAGGACGGCGTCGGCGCTCCTCGTCCAGATGCGGAACACATGTGACGGCGCAGCGTTCTGTCGGCTGCGGCTCACTGCTCGGGTCTGTTCACCCGGATCAGCGTCTGCTGCCCGCTCGCGACGAGCGTGCGACCGCCTTCGCCGTCCCGGACGCCGAACACCTCCAGTCGGCACACGGTCAGCGTGCGTCCGGCCTTGAGGACGGTTCCGACCGCCTCGAGGTGGTCGCCGACGGCGGGCGCGAGAAGGTTGATCTTGTACTCGACGGTGAGCACCTCGGTGTTCTCGGGGAAGAGGGTGAAGGCCGCGTAGCCGCCGGCGGTGTCGGCGACGGCGCTGGTGGCGCCGGCGTGGAAGTAGCCGTGCTGCTGGGTGACTTCGGGGCGGCTCGGGAGCACGATGTGCACGCGACCCGGCGTGATCTGCGTGATCCGCGCACCGAGGTGGCTCATCAGCCCCTGCCGGGCGAAGCTGGCCCGGATGCGCGCCTGGGTCTCGGGGCTCGCCGGTTCCGACTGTGTCCGACCTTCCACGTGCACTCCTTCGTCTCGTCCGTGAGCGGCGGGGGCGGGGGGCGGATTCCTCAGCCTGCCAGGCGTTCCACCAGTAGGAACCCGCCGATGACGATCATCATGGCACCGGAGGCGCGGGTGACCGCCCGGGCCGCCGAGGGCCGGGTCTTCAGCACGGTGCGAGCGAGCAGGCCGACCGCCAGATAGACGACGGCGCAGGCGGTCATGTGGAGCGCGCCGAGCAGACCCGTCTGCGCGGCGACCGGCCAGCCGCCCGTGGAGTCGATGAACTGCGGGAACAGCGAGAAGTACAGCAGCAGCGCCTTGGGGTTCAGGCCGCTGATCCCGGCGCCCTTGAGCATGATCTGCCCGCGCGAGGAGGCCAGAGCCTCGGTGGACGCGCCCAGGACCGCCGGCCGCGACAGCACGCCCCGGCCCAGCCACATCAGGTACGCGGCCCCGGCGACGGTGAGCGCGGTGAGGACGGCCGCCGAGCTCGCGACGAGCACCACCAGGCCGGCGACGGCGAGCAGCGTGTATCCCGCGTATCCGGCTATCAGCCCGGCGACCGCCGGGACGACCGACCGGTCCCGCAGCCCCGCCGAGATCGCATAGGCCCAGTCCGCGCCCGGAGTGAACACCAGCAGCAGATCCACTGCCAGGAATGCCGCCACCGTCGTCGTGTCCATCGATCGATCCGCTCCCTCTCACGCGCCTTGCCTGAGAGGGAAGATTAGGCGGGATTCGCCCGAAAATGTTTCCGTCCTTGCTTCATGATCGCGCCTTTTGAGGGAGAATCTTTCTCATGGATGCCCTAGACCGGAAGATTCTCACCGAGCTACAGCTGGACGGCCGCCTGACAGTCACCGAGCTGGCCGCCCGCGTGCGTCGTGAACGTCGCCTCCCCGTCCGGGTCGTACCGCACCGACGACGCCTCCAGGACGTCCGCCCGCGCCAACCGCGCGCCTGCCGGGCCCTGTTCGGACCGTGGCGCCCACATCACGAAGGTGTCGTCCCCGTACGAACCGCTCTCGCCCCGCACACGGTCCCCGCCCGTGATCCGGGGGAACTCGGCGCGCGTCGAGCGGAGGGCCAGGACAGGGATCATGACGGTGACGGCCGCGCCGAGTCCGGACACCGCCCAGCCCCAGCCGGCGCCGTCGTGCCAGGCGGCACCCCCGAGGACGAGGAAGACCGGCCCCGTCGACAAGCAGAGCGCCGTGAACACGAGATTCTCGACGAAGACGCCGATATGGCTGCGCATCGGTTCCCTTCCGCTTCTTACCCTTTCCGGTCGCCTTCCGGTCGCCTTCCGGGGTGTCACAACATGACCGCGCCGACCACGACGCCCGCAATCCCGGTCAGCAGGAGGGCGACGACGAAGGCGATGTTCCGTGCTCCCGAACGGCGGTCGGCCGCGCGGTCGGCGGTGTGGACGGCCGGGTCGGTGGGGGCGTAGTGGACGGTGAGGGCGCGGTGGAGGGACCGGCCCGGGTCGGGGATGCCCTCGTGCGTCAGGACGGTGACGTGGGAGCCCTCGTGCGTGGTGAAGGCGATGACCGGGGTGTGGACGACGATGTCGCACCCGGCCTCGTCGTCGGTGTAGACGTCCTTGGTGACGGCCACCACCCGTGCCGGGACGGCCACGGCCGAGGCCAACAGGGCGTTACGGGCGCGCACCATGCGGATGTCCGGGCTCCGCACCGCGAAGAGCGTCAGCAGGGCGCCGAAGCCGAGCAGCGCCCATGGGCAGCCCCAGCGGACGGTCGCGTGGATCACCAGCCCGATCAGGAGCAGCATGACCGCACAGTCGGGGCCCTCGCGCCCGGTCTGCTCCCGCGGGCCGCCCAGCACGACGGCGAACCGGAGCGGTTGCCCGGGCGGATAGCGCACGTCGATCTCCCGGCCCACCCAGGCCTCCTTGACCGCGTCGCCGTGCCTGCCGTCGTTCGACAAGGTGAACTCCTGGCCGGTGGCCGGGTCCTGGAACGTGAGCGTCACCGGTATCCCGGGCTTCTCGGAGTCGCCGTGGGCCGGCTGTTGCACTGCCACGATCCGCGCCTTCGCCCATACCGCTCGCTGGGCCCGGGTCACCCCGGCGAGCGAGCGCCCGTAGCCGACCAGTGCCGGCCCGGCGAGTATCACCCACCAGAACTCCAGCACCTCTTGACCCCTCATCAGATCTCCACGCGGAAGCTGCCGCTGGGCGGGTCCACGACGGCCGTGAGGCGCAGGCCCACGCGCAGGGCGGCATGGTGCGAACGCCTCCAGTTCGTCTCGAAGGTCGGGATTCCCGGCCCGCCGACCCGCAGGCCTACGGTGACGCCGACGTCGTCTCCGTCGTCCCAGCGGGTCAGTTCGGTGATCTCCGCGGTGGCGGGAATCCCGACGGCGTCGAGCCGCCGGGTGTGTGCCCGCTCGACGGTGGTGACGCCCCAGAACGCCAGGCCCAGGGGGAGGAAGACCACCGTGAAGACGATGCCCATGACCATGAGGTCCGCGCCGCCGAGGAGGGCCGAGCCGAGCATGGCCGGGCCGCACAGGCACATCACCGTCGCGCTGCCGTACGCGGACGCGGCACCCCCCGGGCCGACCCGCGACACCTGCGTCCACCGGGGCCCGTCCCCGTGGTCCGTCATGTCAGCGTTCCGGGGCCTCGGCCACGCTCTCCGCCAGCCGGGCCGCCAGGGCTTGCAGGCCGGGGAGGAGGTGCGCGTCGTACGGGATCGTGTGGCGTCTGCCGTGCCTGGTGACGACCGACAGTCTGCGGAAGCGGCCGGTGCTGAACTCCAGACGGGGCCGCTCCCAGAGGTGGTAGCGGGCGTCGTCGATGTAGCCGAACACCTCCAGCACCCGGCCGTCGAACGAGAACAGGATGAACTCGCTCGCGGGCGCTTCGTAGTGGAGAGGCACCGGGGTCACGGGGTGACGCCGTCCCCGGCGTAGAGATAGCCGCCCGGTCGCGCGGGGTCGGCGATCAGCAGGACCTGGTCGCCGGTGCGCGGGATCCGCAGTTTGGAGACGACGGTACGGAGGGTGATCCGGTCGGTCGTTCCGGCCGGCTGGAGGACCATGTCGACGACCGGGTCGAAGTTGACCAGCCGGCCGGTGTCGCCGATCGACACGACGAGGGCAGGTATGGTCGGCGCCCCCATGGCGAGCAGCTGCTGGACGTCCTGGCCGGACTTGTACGCGCCGATCGTCTGCTGGACCTTGGCGAAGTCCTGCTGTCCGAGGAAGGCGCGGGTGGCCCGGCCGTAGAACCCCTTGCCGCTGGCCACCTTGTCGGCGATCTCGGCGGCCCGCTCCTCGCGGTTCTTGCCACGCTTGCTGAAGATTCCCATGACCGCTTCTCCTTGAGGTGATGTCACGTGCGGTGCACGGTGTGGACGCTAGGCGGCCCGTCCTCCCTACCGATCCCAGGTTCGCCCGCCCGTTCCCGGACGACGTACGCTCGCCGCATGCCGCCGCCGAGCCAGCCGACCGCTGAACGCCGATCTCGCGCCCTGGTCATCGACCGTGCCTGGCGTGGCCTCGGGACGGGGCTGGAGTCGCTGAGCGGGCCCGGAGGAGCGCCCTTGACCCGGACGGTCAAGCTGATCGTGCTGCCGCTCATCGTCCGGCCGTCGTCGTGTCCCGAACTCGCGGCGGACTTCCTCGAACCGGCGCAGGCCGCGCGCCTCGACGCGCTGATCCAGGAGTCCGGCGCCCGCCTTCGGGCGACGGCGCAGTGGTTCACGCTGCTCAAGAAGACCCGCCGGGCTCTGGGGATCGTGGCGGGCCACCCCCAGGATCTGTACTTCCAGCGGTGTTTCGAGCTGGCCACCGAGTACGGGACGCCTTCCTCCGGTGCGGACGCCGTGGCGAGGGCCGTGGTGGAGGACGTCGCGGACGCGGGCGGCGGTCGTACGGTCGAAGCGCTGAAGGGCCATCTGGCGGACGCCGCGCGGCGGGCCCGGCTCGACGGGGAACTGGCCGGTGCGTGGGAGGGCCGGCCGCCGATCACCGCCGACGTCGATGTGGCCGTCGCGCTGGCGGGCGAGGTGCTCGAAGCGTGCGGTGCGGCGGGGCCGACGGGGAACTCACCGCAGTACGCGTCCATGGTCGAGGCGGGGCACGGCGGACTGTTCGGCAGGGCGCTGTGGGCACAGGCGCACGGTGTCTGGGGCCTCGCGGAGCCGCCGGCGCATCTGGGGCTCACCGCGCGCCAGACGCCGCCGCGACCGGAGGTCGGCCGCGCCGCCTCCACCGCCACGCTTCCCGCGCCGCTCGACCGCACGCTCTTCGAGCGGCTCTTCGTCGTGCTCCAGTCGTCGTCCCGGCGCGAGGAACTGCCGACGGTCCCGGATCTCGTCCAGCGGGAGGTCGGCCGCAGTTGCGCTCCGCTCGGCCTGCACGACGAGAGCCTGCGCGTCGCCGTCGTCCTCGGCGGGCGGCTCGCGGTCGGCCTCGACCCGCTGGGCACCGGGGTACCCGCGCCGGGAGGCACCGCGGCGCACCGGGCCGTCAACAGCCGCTGGCGACGAGAGGCTTCGGTCCTGCGCGCCCGCAGGATGACCGTTTCTCCCCACCCCGCCCCAAACGACGGCAGCGGCGGCAGCAGCGGCGGTGTCCTGGACGCCCTCGCCCAGGATCTCCGCACCCCCTGGGCCGCCTATATGCGACGGCTGTGGGTGCGGCTGCACGGGCGGGACGTCCGCGACGCGCCCCTGGGGGACCTCGCGTCGGCCTGGGCGGTGCTCGACGGAGTCGCCCGCTCGGTGATGATGGACCACCGCGCCAGGGTCCGGTCGGCGCTGCGCACCCTGTCGACGACGCCGACGACCCCCTTGGACGCGGTCGAGCAGAGGAGCGCCTGATGGCGGGCGGCGGGACGGACATCCACGTCGTACGACGCGCGGACGGCACGATCCGGGTCGCCGCCGACGACGGTCCCGGCTCCGCCCACGACGATGCCCACGACGATGTGGACGCCGTGGGCCCCGACTTCGCGCGCTCCGTTCTCGATGTCGCGGGGGCGGTGCTGGTCTGGCCCGTCCTCGGAGAGCCGCGGCTGCCGGTGGCGGCAGTGCACGACGTGGCGCGGGCGCTGCAATGGCTGTGGGCGGTCTACGGCGAGCGCGTCGCCGCGGCCGTGCACGAGTG
>NZ_JBFAKW010000223.1:0-6679 GCF_040655955.1 Streptomyces sp. NPDC050263
CTACCGCCTCCATGGCCGCACAACAGAAGAAGCGACCTCAGAAACGATCATCGCCGACCCGCCCTCACCCCCGCAGCGAATTGCGCAGCAGAGTCCGTCATGCGGGGGTTTGCCGACCAGGCACGGACCAGGGTCTCTTCCCGCTCGTTGAGCTGCCTTGCTACGTACCGCACGGAGGCGGTCTCGAACCGCTCGGCCCAGGGTACGAGGCGGGGGATCACCAGATCCTCCGGCCCTGGCACGGCGTCCGGCTGCTCCCAACCGTCCGGGATGTATCCGATCGAGGCACCGCGGATCTGGTGATCGCGTTCGGAGTCGCAGCTCTGGCGGGCATACCCGACCAGGACCCTGCGCACCGATTGATCGTCGGTGAGGTCGGCCTCCTGCTCCCATGCGCGCTCGACCATCGCCACAGCGAGGGCCTGGCAGTGGTCCTCCAGCACCGGCCACAGGCGCAGGCAGCGGCGGAGGAAGTCCTTCATCGGTTCCGTGTCGCCCTTCACGTATGCGTCGAAGGCGTAGCGGGCCTCGGCAAGGAGGGAAGGCTTCAGCCGCTTCGCCCAGTCGGCGACAGACCGGACTTGGGCGAAGAGGTCGGCAATATGGCCGCCGATGAGGTCCGCCATCGGCGGGAGGGTGCGCAGGACCTCCTGCATCATCTGCGGCACGCCCACCTGAATGGCGAAGCATGGGGCGAGCGTTCCTGCCAGCTTGGCCAGCGGGGAAACCAGAGCCGGGAAACCTTCGAACACCGGGGCCAGGCCGAAGTGCAACGGACGAACGAGGTCACCGAGACCAACCAGCGGCTGGAAGGCGTCAGTCATCGACGACAGACGGGCGGCCGGTCCCAGCAGGCTTGCCAGGCTGTTGACCTGCGGCTCGATTACGGACAAGACCGCCCTGGTCGGGTTGAGTCCGTCCAGCAGCCCCAGCGTGTTCACGACGGGGGGTAGTACGGAGGGCAGTACCGAGTTCACGCTTTCGGACAGGGAGAGGATCTGGGGCTGTACGCCGGCCAGCGCCGACAGCGCGGCTTTGCGGGCCGTCAGTCCTTCCAGCAGTGACTGGCCGACCATCTCTCCGATGTTGGGAAGCCGGGGAACTGCCAGCTCGATGCCGGCGAGAGCTGGGGCGAGCCCGAAGCTTGCCCGCTCGGTGAACCCGCTGAGTATCGCGCTGAGACCGATCAGCGGTTGGAAGGAGTCGCTGACGCCGGACCAGAAGGCAGCCGTGTCCAGGACGTGAGCCAGGCTGCCGGAGTTCAGGACGGCATCGTCAAGTGGCGGGAAGGCACCGTGGTCCAGGTCGGACCCGTCCATGTCCAGGTCGGGCCCGTCCATCGGCGCTGCGAGACCGGCGTCGAGCGCCACGTTCCCGGGCGAGCTGCATCCTTCCGCTGAGGGAGCGAGCAGCGCTCCTGTTGCATCGGACGCTGCTGTAGCAGGCCGCTGAGCGGCATCCTCGGGTGCCGAGTCCGGCGTTGCATCCGCAGGCATCTCGGGCCTCCTTTGTTGCTTGGGTAAGTCTGTTCACCTACCTGCGGCGGGAAAGAGCTGATCCGGCACTCAATTTCCCGACGCCCGCTGTGATTCACGCCACATCTCACTGTTGGCAGCGCTCCCCTTCCACCAGCCCAGCCCTGCATCCGCCGCTTGAAGGGCTGGCCAATCATCGCCCTGACACCGCATCACTCCACGGTGCCGCCGATCCAGGCCGCGGTTAACTTCTCCTTCACCCCGATCGAGCTGGACCACCCTGATCCGTTCGGCGTCACCGTCGTGCTGATGGAAGTGGGCGGCTACCGCATCAGCCTGACCGAAGCGTTCGCCCGCTGATTTGCTGTGGCGGCGCTCGCTGACGAGAAGGTAGTCACTCCGGCCGGTCCTCGGAGACGGGAGATGGCCGGGTGTCCTGGAGCTGGCCAAGCTCGAATCGCCAGGCGAAGGTCAGGGCGGTGAGGCCGAAGGCGAAGAGGGTCGGCCACAGGAGCCACTGCGGGGGCCAGTCCGCAGGCCAGGGCCGATCAATCATGAAGGCAGTCGAGGTCGTCAGCCCGATCGCGAAGAGCGGCACGATCCAGGCGAAGAGAACGGTGCCGAGTTGGCGGCCCCCGAAAGCGCTCGCGACGGTCAGGTGCAGGAATATGTTCATGGGGACGAATAACCACTGGACCCATCCGTCGTCCCCAACGTTGGACTTGAGTGCGGCAGCGGTGGCAACGGCGCCGACCAGCGTCAGATGGCCAAGGCCAAGGACACCGACGACGTACCGGGTGAGCCAGCCCACTTGGGGTTTCACCAGGACAAGGTGAGAGTCGGGGGATGGTGCGGCTGGCTCCAGGGTGTCGGCCTGGGTGGGGGGCGCGCCGATCAGGTCTTCCAGGTCGTTCCGTTCGGCGATGGTCCGCTCCTGGGCTCCGCTGATGAGGTTGTTGGCCCACTGGTAGGTGTCTGGGTCGGCGTCGGGGTGAGCGGCGCGGTCGGCGACGGCGTGTTCGAGGCCGGTGAGCCACTGGCGGGCTTGGTCGGTGCCGAGTTCGGCCGTGACGGTCTGGGCGGCGAGGGGCAGCAGGCGTTCGGGGTCGGCTGCGACGGCCCGGTGCGCGCCGGCGACGAGGCCGGGCTGGTCGCCGGCGGTACGGGCGACGGTGCTGAGAAGCTGTGTCACATCCTCTTTTCGCAGGTCACGGGGGCGTGAAGGGTTGCAGTGATCCCGCTTGCCGTTCGGTTGGGCGTCGATGGTCGCCGTTCCGAACGGCAGCAGCTGCGCGCTGGTTCTCATGCGGCTGCGAGGGTGACCGTCGGTGCCTCGGTCTGGCGGCGGGGGCGGGCCAGGCGCCGGGTCATGAGGGTGATGAATGCCCATTGGATGTGGGCTTCGGCGTGGGACATCAGGCGTTCGTAGTCCCTTGCGTTGCGCCGGGCCCGCATTGTCCATGAGTTGCTTCGTTCCACCACCCACCTCTTGGGCAGCAGAACGAAGCCCTTGGCGTCCTTGGGGCGGGGGACGACCTTGATCGTGATGCCCAGGGCGTCCTGGGCCCAGGTGCTGAACTCTTCGCCTCCGTAGCCGTTGTCGGCCCAGACCAGGACGATTTCGGGGTGTTCGGCGTGGAGGCGGGTGAGAAGGATGCGGGCCGCGTCGCGGTCCTGGACGTCGGCGGGGGTGACGAGCAGGTCGACGAGGAGGCCGTCCTGGTCAACGATGAGATGTCGCTTCCGCCCGTTGATGTGTTTGTTCGCGTCGTATCCGCGCGTCGCGTTCGACACCGTCTCCGCGCCTTTCACGGACTGGGAGTCCACGATCACCCGGACAGGCCAGGGACAGCGCCGGCGGCGCAGCCGTAGCCGTCGGCGGAGCTGGTCGAGGATCCGCTTGAGGACGCCGGCCTTCGCCCAGCGGGCGAAGTACCCGAACACGGTGCGCCAGGGGATGCCGAAGTCGGCGGGCAACGCCCTCCACTTCGCCCCGTTGTCGGTGATGTAGCGGATGGCGTCCACCACGCGTCGGCGGGGCCACTTCTCCGGGGCGCCGCCCTTTGGGGTCCGGCATGCGGGAACGGGGAGAAGGGGCTCCAGCAGGAGCCATTCCACGTCACTGGTGTCGGAGGGGTAGCGGTAGTGCGGCAGCATCACGGGGGTTGGGGCCGCGATCTGGGGGTCAGGAGCCAACTGCGGTGCGGTCGCGGCCCGTTGCCTGCCTTCCTGCTCTGCTTCACTCCAGGTTGGCCAGCAGTTGAAGGGTGGACTCGATCGCGCCCATCTGGGCCATGACGGTGCGGATATAGGGGTCGTCGGGGGTCTTGGTCTGGTGCGGCAGGAGGATCCCGGCGATGAAGTTGGCGACGCGGTGGTGCACGGCGTGGAAGAAGGCCCGCTCGTAGCCGATCCACACCTCCGGCGCGTCGTCCAGCAGCCGGTATCCCCACTTCCGGTCCCAGGTCACGGGCGGCAGACCACGCGCGGCGGCGATCTGGCGCAGGTGCGCGAGCCCGGTGTGGATCTGCGCGCGGGTGCGTTCGGTGGCGGCCATCAGCTGGGTGACGGTCAGTCCGGCGGGGCGGGCCTCCTGCAGGGCGCTGAGGATCGCTTCGGCGTGGACGTGAGCGGGGACACCCCGCCCCATCGCCTACTCACCCGAACCCTTCAGCAGCCTCATCAGCTGCTCGTCCAGGTCGACCTCGCCGCGGGTGACGGCGTTCTCGATCCAGTCGGCCGCGGCGCGCACCCGCGCAAGTCCTTGGCCGATGGTGTCTCGTTCGGCGTCGTCGTAGTGCTCGCCGCGCAGGCTGGGAACGATCCTGCCGGCGGTGGTGACGAACTGCGCGCAGGCCGCGACCAGGTCCATGAACTGGGCGCTGTGCTCCATGCGCTTCAGCTGCGGGGCTGCCTCCTGCCGTATGAACTGGGCCTGCTGGCGGAACCGGTCGAACTGGGCTTCATTGACCGCGTGCCGGGCGGTGTCGTCGGCCATGGCCTTGTCGGCGACCGCCGGACGGCGCAGGAAGTCGGTGGTCACCACGGCCGCGACCGCGTCGTCGGTGGCCAGGTCGTGGATCGCTTCGACTTTCTCCTGGACGCTCTCCGGGGAGTCGACCTTCCAGCCCACCACGCGTTTCGCGCTGTCGTGCGTCCACCGCGGCTGCCCGCCGCGCGGGCTCGGCGGCGGGTTGATGACCGTCTCGAACCGCTCCTGCTCATCGGGGATGCTGGCCAGGATCTTGTGGATTGTGTGCGAGACGTCCGCCCGCCTGCGCTCCGTCGGCCAGCGCGAGGACACCCACCGGTAAGAACGGACCGTCGTATAGGCCAGTCCCACGTCTTCGGCGAACATCCGGATGGCCTCGCTGACCGTGAACAGGTCATCCTTCCCGGACGGATTCGCGCCCCCGTACGAGCGCATCGGCTCGATCTCCACGGCCGCGTCCCCGAGCCGCCACTGGACGCTGCTCATCGCGGCTACCCAGTCCCGCCCCAGCTTGACCAGCTCGTCGTAGCGATCCCGGGTCACACTGCCGATCATCGCGGGCATCCGGACATCACCCCCGGCGGTCCCGGGTGCGGCACCCATTTCATGCCGTCAGCTCGCCCCGGCAGGCCGTCGCTTCGCACCATCCGACCGGCACCAGGAACGCGCCAGGGCGCACGGCCCCGCAGTGAAGCACTTTGACAGCCGCCGAATGCGCGGGCTCACAATCCGGCGTCCGCCGCGCGCCGCCTGTGCCAGGCCCGTTTGCGGCAGGCGGGAGAGCAGTACGCTGCCGAGGCAGGATGTTCGACCCCGACCGTCCACGACGCGTCGCACTCCGGGCAGTTGGACGTCGCACCGGCCTGGACCGCCTCGGTCCGTGCCCGCGCCCGCCGCATCATCCGCCAGTGCCGCGATCGGCACACCGGCGAGCAGAACACCGCCGACGCCTTCACCGAAGGCATCAGTGGACCACCGCACTCCCGGCACAGCCTCGGCCCTGTGTCGTCGTCCGTGACCACGAGCAGCCTCAGCCGGGGCACCTTGTCCCTGCGCATGCGGCCACCGTACGACAGTTCGTCGACTCAAGGCCGCGAGGACCTCTCAGCCGGCTTGGCCGATGGTCACGGTGCGGGATCCCGGAGCGAAGCCATCGAAGGACTGTTCCCAGGACTCGCCCGGCCAGTAGTAGGTCACACGGCCCTCGGACGGCCGGTAACGGGCGGTGTAGACCGTTCCCAATCCCTCGTCGTACGCGGATTGATAGAGCGGCGGCTTCAGCATCGCCGCCACGTCCGTACCCGCTGCACGAATAGCCTTCAGCCGCTCTTGGGTCCGGAAGAACTGCTCCTGCTCGTCAGGCACCGGCAAGTGCTGGTGGTTGGCAGCGCAGGCATCCGCTGCCCCAGTCATTGAAATGTCCGGTCCCACGAACACCGTCACTGCCTGCTCGGAGTCGACAAGGGTGACGTTCTGCGGGATCGCAATCGGTATGGACCGCAGCCTGCCGACTGCCTCGTCAACGGTGTTACACGTCTCCAACAGGTAGCGCAGGACGATAAGAATGGCGAAGCCGGGGCCATGGACGAATCGCCCACCGAAGGTGAGTGACACCGCGAGCCCGGCGTCGTTCATCCCGTCCAGCAAGCCCCAGGCGGCATCCTGCATTCCGATCACCGGTCGGAGAAAGTGGGAGGAGACAATGGTGCCCTCACACTCGTCGGGGCTGAAGTCGTAGTTGCGCAGCAGGGTGCCACGGCCGCCGATCTGGGTGCAGCCCGAGAAGAACGGTCGCAGCGCCGCGAGGGTGAGGAAGGTTTCCCCTTCGGGCCGGTCGAGCTGACCGGCGAGGCGGTCGAGAACTGGAACCAGCTCCGGCATGTGCGCCTCGAACAGCTTCCGAGCACGGTCCGCGCCCTCTAACGTCCGGCTCTCCTCGGTCATCCACCCCTCCGCGAGCGGCCACAAGGCCTGTGTATGGGTGGCCCACCGCCCGTCGCTTCCGTCGCCGACCTCGATAGCCCGGAAGGTCTTCTGCTGTTGACTCATGGCTGCCGCTCCCTTGTGGACGTCAAGTCAGGTGACGGCAACCTAGCTAATTTCGCAGGTAATCCACTACTAGTGCCGCGGCAGGCAACGTTCGCCCCGTCGCGACGCCCGGCACGCACTCTCGCCGCACCGGCCGAAAGCCCAAGTACGTCCAGTACGAGGA
>NZ_JBFAKW010000224.1:0-6586 GCF_040655955.1 Streptomyces sp. NPDC050263
GTCCTCGTACTGGACGTACTCGGGCTTTCGGCCGGTGCGGCGAGAGTGCGTGCCGGGCGTCGCGACGGGGCGAACGTTGCCTGCCGCGGCACTAGCCACCCTGCGGACTTCCCGGCGACGGCAACACCTCCGCGGAGACGGCGAGCACGCTGCGCAGGGCGGCGGAAGGGTTGTCCCTCCGCCAGGCGAGCGCCGTCCGCAGCACCACGGGTTCGCCCCGCAGCCTGCGGTAGACCAGATCGGGCTGCTGGATATGCATGACGGAGGACAGTGTGAGGGTCACGCCGACCCCCGTCGCCACCATCGCGAGGATCGTGTACGAGTCCGGCGCCTCCTGCACGACCCGGGGATAGTGTCCGGCACCCGCGCAGGCCTCGACCATGGCGTCCCGCAGGCTGGATCCGGCGTTCGCGGGAAAGCTGACGAACGGCTCCCCCGCAAGGTCGGCCACGTCGATCCGTTCCCGCGCCGCGAGTGGATGGTCCGCGGGCAGCGCGCAGACCAGTTCCTCCTCGTAGACGACCCGGGAGTCCACCAGCGGCTGGGTGACCGGAAGCCTGACGAAGCCCAGGTCGAGCGTGCCCTCCACGACCCGGTCGAGGGCGCGGTTGCTGTAGGTCTGGCCGTGCATGACGAGCTCGATGCCCGGATGGGCCGCCCGCACGGCCCGCGCGAGCCGTGGGACGGCGGAGTGGCTGGACGCTCCGGCGAAGCCCACGCTCACCCGCCCGGACTCACCGCGGCCCGCCGACTTCGCCACGCGTACGGCGACGTCCAGATCCTCCAGCACCTGGCGCACCGGCTCCAGGAAGGAGTCCCCGGCGCTTGTGAGGCGCACGGAGCGGGTGCTGCGCTCGAAGAGCTGGACGTCCAGCTCCTTCTCCAGCTGCCGGATCTGCTGGCTGAGCGGCGGCTGAGCCATGTGCAGCCGCTTCGCGGCCCGCCCGAAGTGCAACTCCTCGGCGACCGCGACGAATGCGACGAGGTGACGCAGTTCCACAGCAGCTCCCCGGTCCGGACGGACACGCCCGCGAGTTATCTCTCTGACGTCTCAAAGTAACTCGAATTCAGTATTGGACTCAATCAATCGGCACTGTCAGCGTGGTGGGGCACCATCGCCGAGACGAGGAGCCGTCATGGATAGCCGGACCGACAAGATCATGTCCATGCGGGACGCGATCGCCCGCCATGTCCACGACGGCGACACCGTCTGCATCGAAGGCTTCACGCACCTCATCCCGACGGCCGCCGGCCACGAGATCATCCGCCAGGGCCGCCGCGACCTGACCGTCGTCCGGATGACCGCGGACATCGTGGTCGACCAGATGCTCGCGGCGGACTGCGTCACCACTTTGGTGTCGTCCTTCGTGGGCAACTCCTCGGCCGGCTCGCTCGGAGAACTGCGTCGCCGCGTCGAGGACGGCCGGCTCACCTTCGAGGAGTACAGCCACTACGGCATGGTCTGCCGCTACCTCGCCGGAGCGCAGCGCCTGCCGTTCCACCCCCTGCGCTCCTACGGCGGCAGCGATCTGCCCCGCGTCAACGGCGGTCTTCGGAAGGTGACTTCGCCGTATCCGGGGCCGGACGGCGAGCCGGAGCAGGTGTACGTGGTGCCGCCCGTCCACCCGGACGTCACCATCGTGCACGCCCAGCGGGCGGACCGGTCCGGCAACACCCAGGTGTGGGGACTGACCGGGGTACAGGCCGAGGCGGTGTACGCGGCCCGTACGGCGATCGTGGTCGTCGAGGAGATCGTCGACGACTCGGTCGTCCGCTCCGACCCGAACCGGACGCTGATTCCCGCCCACGCGGTGGACGCCGTGGTCGTCTGTCCGCGGGGCGCGCACCCGTCGTTCGCCCAGGGCTACTACGACCGCGACGGTGCGTTCTACCGGGAGTGGGCGCACATCAGCAAGGATCCGCAGCGCCTGGCCACCTGGCTCGACGAGTGGGTGTACGGCACCGCAGACCACGCCGCGTACGTGGCGAAGCTCGGCAGCGTCCGCTGGGAGTGCCTCGCGGTGGACGAGGCCCTGAGCATCCCCGTCGACTACGGCCGACGCCGCTGAGCGCCAACGCACCGCGCACTTCGACCCCTGCAGAAAGGCTCCCGTCATGACCGTACCCGCCCAGGCGCCCACCTCCTCCGAAGTACTGGCAGTCGTCGCGTCGCGTGAACTCGCCGGAAGGCGAACCGTGTTCGCCGGCATCGGCCTGCCCACCCTGGCCGCCTCCCTGGCCCACCTCACCGTCGCTCCCGCCCTGGAGGTCGTCTACGAGTCGGGAGTATGCGGCGCGCATCCCTCCCACCTGCCGGAGACCATCGCGGACTCCGTCCTCGTCACGGGCGCGGAGGCCGTGATCCCGATGCCCGCCCTTTTCGGCTACGTCCTGCAGGGCGGCCACATCGACGTCGGATTTCTGGGCGCCGCGCAGATCGACCGGTGGGGCAACCTCAACTCGTCGGTGATCGGCGACTGGCAGCGTCCCGACGTCCGACTGCCCGGCTCGGGAGGGGCCGTGGAGGTCATGGCCAACTCCCGGGAGGTGTTCGTGGTCATGCGCCGTCACGAGCCGCGCTCACTCACCGACGCCCTGGACTTCTGCACCTCCCCCGGCCCCGACCGCGCACTGGCGGACGGGATCCGGCCTCGCGGCGCCGGCGTCACCCGGGTCATCACGGAACTGGGCATCCTGGCCCGCGGCGGACCGGGCGAGGAGCTCCGTCTGACGGCCGTCCACCCAGGAGTGACCGTCGACCAGGTACAGGCCGCCACCGGCTGGGAACTGAAGGTGGGCGAGGATCTGACCGTCGTCGTACCTCCCACCGACGCGGAACTGCGCCTTCTCCGCCGCACGGTCGACCCCGACCGGATCTATCTGCGCTGAGGGAGAACGCGCTTCCATCGCATCCTGACCAAGATCCGGACCAGCCACGGACCAGCACGCCGTCAGCCACCGCATATTGCCATGCGTGCTGGACCGGTTCACGTCCAGGACCTGGCAGAGCCGCTTCACCTCGTAGGTGTCCCGGTGGTCGTCGACGAACTGGAGGCGGCTCCTCACCAGTTCGTCTCTCCGGCGAAAGGCCGACTCGGCGCGCTCGGCCTCGGACAACGCGATCGCCACAGCAGAGGGCCCGGAATGCGACATGACGACAGGGTGCTTACCAACCCCCAGGATTTCTGGCGCATGACACCAGGCACCGCCACCGCCGCAGCCCTCACCATCTGGCTCCGAACATGATCGGCCGGACAAGTCCCAGCAGGAGACTCTGCCGACGAGCTACGAACACCCATCATGCGCTCTCGACCACCGAGGCGCCCAACAACCTCTACGTCCGCACCCGAGTCGAGCACGCCTTCGCCCGGATGAAGAACCACAGGATCCTTCCCGACTGCAACTGAGGGCGACTTCGAAAGCGTGCAGCCGGGAGGCCTCGACGTCATGGACCTCCGCCAGGTGCGCCTGGACCCTCGCCGGCGGGTCCAGGAGTGCTTGCCGTTGCGGAGTTGCCGCCGTCCCTGCCCGCCGGATCGCGTTTGTCGTAGCCGAGGTGACCGGTGATCTCGCCCTCCGGGGGCGGACTCCCCCGCAGCCGCTTCGTCAGCTGGGCAGCATGCCGACCTCACCCGTCCGCTGCCGGCCCTCGGCCGGAGCACGGCTCACCGGCTCATCGAGGCATCCTCCATGAGCGAACGATTCACGCGGCAGGAGCAGGCCACGTGCCGGCTTCGCGACGGCGCCGGATCCCGCTCGCCGCACTGGTCCGAAAGCCGGGCAGGCGACCCCGGCTGATCTACCGTCCATGCTGTGACCTGCCTGGGAAAGGCCCGCTGCGGTGGGCAAGGCCGACCGGCCACTCTCAACCGCTCGGTTCACTACAGCGTGGCCAGGAACTTCTCGAGCCGGTCGATGCCTTCGCGCAGGTCGTCCGTCGACGCCGCGTAGGAGAGTCGGACATGTGTGTCCGCGGTGTGTACGCCGAAGTCCCGGCCCGGGGTGAGGGCGACGTGCGCCTCCTGGAGCGCTCGCTCGCAGAACCGCCATGAGGTGAGTCCGGTGCGGCTGACGTCGAAGTAGACGTAGAACGCCCCGTCGGGCGGAACCGGCACCGGCAGCCCGATCCGTTCCAGGCCGTCGACGACGAGGGCACGCCGCTCGGCGAACTCGATACGACGTGCCTCGCAGACCGCAAGCGACTCGGGAGTGAAGCCGGCCAGGGCGGCGTGCTGGGCGGGGGCGGAGGCGCACAGGAAGTAGTTCTGGGCCAGGCGCTCAAGCACCGGCACGAGCGGCTCCGGAGCGACGCACCAGCCCAGTCGCCAGCCGGTCATGCCGAAGTACTTCGAGAAGCTGTTGATGACGACGGCGTCGGGGTCCGACGACAGCGCGCTGCGCGGTGGCCGGCCCTGAGCATCGTGATCGCTCAGATTGAGGTAGATCTCGTCGACGATGCGCCAGGCCCCACGCTCACGGGCGAGGTCGCAGATCGCGGCCAGCTCGTCCGTGGGAACCGAGGTGCCGGTCGGGTTCGATGGAGTCGCGACCATGACGCCGCGCGTCCGGTCCGTCCAGTGCGAGCGCACCGAAGCCGCGTCGAGCTGGAAGCGGGTCTCGGCGGCCGTCGGTACGAGTGCGACCCGGGCGCCGAAGCTCTCCACGATCTGGCGGTTGCAGGGGTAGGACGGGTCTCCGATGAGCACCTCGTCGCCGGGGTCGACGAGCGCGGCGGCGGCCAGGACGAGCGCGGCCGAGGCTCCCGAGGTGACGATGATCCGGGACGGGTCGACCACGACATCGTGCCGGGTCAGGTAGAAGTCCGCGATCGCCTGCCGCAGGGCCGGGAGGCCGAGTGCCGCCGTGTAGGTCATGGGCCTGCCGTCCATGACCTCGCGCATCACGTCCAGGACAGCCGGGGGCGCACCGAAGTCCGGCTCGCCGATGCTGAGTTTGACGACGTGGTGCCCTTGCGCCTCCAGCGCGGCGGCGCGCTTGCCGAACTCCATGGCGTAGAACGGGGCCACGGACTGGGCCCGTTGTGAGATCTTCATGCCGTCACCTCGGTCGGCTCGATGGTGGACAGGAGCGCGAGGACGAACCGGTTCGTCGGGACGTCGATGCCATGGCGTTCGGCGGCGCGTACCACGGCTCCGGTGAGAGCGTCGTGTTCGAGCGGCCGGCCTGCGAGGCGGTCTTCCCGCATCGATGTGGTGCTGCCCGGAGGGACGTGCTGCAGCCAGTGCACGGCACGGTCGACGTGCACCTCGGTGAGGGCCGCGCCGTCGGCGCGGCCCACCTGGATGGCTTCGGCCATGATGTTCCGGGCGATGCGCTCGATCTCGGGATCCCGCATGATGTCGGCGCGTCGGCCGGTCAGAGCGGTCAGAGGGTTTGCGGTGATGTTCGTGAGCAGCTTCGTCCACGCCACCGTCTTCAGGTCGGACTCGACCGACGTGCGCATCTTGCCGGTGTTCAGCTCGTCGGCGAGGGCGATGCCGGCCGGGTCGTCCGGCACAGCCATGTCGAGCGCGCCGGCGCGTCGGAGGATCACGTGCCCGGGTGCGGTGCGCTCACAGTTCAGGTAGACGACGCTGGGCACGATGTGCGCGGGTCCGACGTACGGCAGGACGCGGTCGCGCTGCTCGACGCCGTTCTGCGCGACGAGCACCGTCGCCTCCGGGTGCGCGAGTGCGCGCAGCCAGTCCGCCACGGCAGCCGTCTGGTGCGCCTTCACCGCGACGATCGCGGTGGCGTGTCCCGCGACGTCGGCCGGGTCGGTCACCTGACGAACCGGCCAGGTTTGCGGAACTCCGTCCTCGGTGACCTCGATGTGGTCAACAGGCGCACGCCCGCCGCAGATGGTGATGGGCCGCCCGGTCCGGGCGAGCGCGGAGGCCAGCGAGAGGCCGATCGCGCCCGCGCCGATGACCGCAACGGGTCGCTGACTCGCGAATGGGTTCATGTCGTCTTCCTGGTCGCCATGCAGTGGGTCCTCAGGCAGGGAGCAGACGCGAGAGGACCTGGACCGGACATGCTGGAGGCACGAGCCCGAGCCCGGCCGGAACGGCCTTCCTCAACGGGAACGTCGACCTCGCAAGGTGCCGACACCGGGCTCTGGGGTCTGCAGCAGTTCATTCCACAACAACTCTGTTGGGGGCCGATTTTAGGCGCTGCACTGCGCAAAATGTTGCCTACCTACCCCAGAATTCAGGGATTGCCGGAAAAAATATCCCCGCAATGGCCACTTTCGGGCAAGGATTTCCCCCGCCGCGCGGGTCAGCGGTTGGTCAATCTGAGGGCTCGTTTCTCCACGAAGGCCGCCATACCCTCCTTCTGGTCGGCCAGGGCGACGGCGGCGTGGAACAGTCGGCGCTCGAAGCGGACGCCCTCCGCGAGGCTGGTCTCGAAGGAGCGGTTGACGCTTTCCTTCAGCATCACCGCGGCCTGTTCGGACATGGACGCGATGGTCTCGGCCACCGCCGGTGCCTCGCCTAGTGCCGCGGCAGGCAACGTTTGCCCGTCAAGGAGCGGCGTCCGGTGCGTGCTCTCGGTGTGCCGGCCGGAAGTCCTCGTACTGGACGTA
>NZ_JBFAKW010000225.1:0-6367 GCF_040655955.1 Streptomyces sp. NPDC050263
GTACGTCCAGTACGAGGACTTCCGGCCGGCACACCGAGAGCACGCACCGGACGCCGCTCCTTGACGGGCAAACGTTGCCTGCCGCGGCACTAGCTATAGCTAGGCGCGGACCTGCTTGGTGACCAGGGAGCCCGCGACCCGGAGCATGCCCGGCCTTTCCACGTCTCGATCTTCTTCAGGTTGACCCGGTTCCGCGCGAGCGGCTCCGGCACCCCGTACGTCCCCGTTTCCACGCCGGGCATCATGGCCCGCCAGAACCGCTGGTCGTCCGGGTCCTTGAAACGGGGGCTGAAGTTGTAGCCCAAGGTCTTGAAGATCCCGAACACGATGTCGGAGCAGCAGGCGTTGTCGGTGGCCACCGTCTCCGGCTTCACGCCGCCGTCGCGGTTCAGCAGGGCGTCCAGGATGTGCAGGGAGTCACGCGGGGTGCCGGGGACGACCATCTGCCCGATGCCCGCGACCTGGTCGTTGCGGGCTTCCGCGGCGCGGTCCCGCTCGCGCTGGCCCTGTCGGTGCCCGTCACGCTCGATTCCGACACCCCTCCCCCACCGCGACACCATCGTCTTCGTCACCTCCGGCATCATCGTCGTCACCCTCCTTGCCCAGGGACTGCTGCTGCCCGCCGTGGTGCGCTGGGCCGGGCTGCCCCGTGACACCGCGGTGGACGAAGAACGCCTCCTGGCCGGGAGCACCGCCACCGCGGCGGCGTACGAGGCGCTTCCAGGCATCGTCGCCGGCCTCGGTACCGACCCCGAGGTCGCCGAGCGGATCCGCCGCGAGTACGAGACCCACCTCCAGGCCGCCCGCGCCGGAGAAAGCGAGACGGACGACGGACAGACGGTGCGCCGCGCTGAGCAGGACACCGCCCTGCGCCTCGCTCTCCTCGCCCACGAACGCGCCACCGTCGTCCGCCTCCGCGACGACAACCGCATCGACGTCGGCATCCTGCGGCAGGTCCAGGCCCGCCTCGACATCGACGAGGTCCGGCTGACCCCCGCAGGAGACTGTGGACTGATGGAGGCACGCCGGTTCGCGCCGCAGGTCGGACCGGCGGAAGACCCTCACGGCGATGGACCTCGGTGGGACCGCCGGGGTTCTCTGCTGTCCCACCCTTCGACCTCAAGGTTACTGGCGAGTATTTGTCGCCGGGTTCGCCCTTCGCCTACGGCTCCCCCTTACGGACGACCGCTTGCTGGACCCTGGACACCGGACAGGGCGAAACCCAGTCCATAACTTCGGCTCACCCGCCCATCCCGGCAGCGGCGCAGGGTCGGACACAGGGGCGGCGAGCATCGGTTCCGGCAGTGTCCACGTCACAGCCCATGCCACCCAGCCCGCCCGTCGGCAAACCGAGTGCGCGTACGCACCCGACTACCGGCCCGACCACGGCAGGTCAGCGCACTACAACACCTCGCCGGGGGGTGTGCGCCGAGCCCCTGGCGCACGTCCAGGCAGCGCAGCCGGACACCGGGCTCCTCCGGCTCCCGTGTCGTACGGTCTGATGTCGCGGCCGCCCATCGTCCGCAACGGATCTCACCGAACCCGGCGGTGCCGCCGGTACGGCCGAAAGATCTGAACCAATACCGGGAATCAGGCCGCGACGAGCTCCTGCTCGCGGTCCGGCGCCTTGACCTTGGACTTCTTGTTCGGCAGCGAGAGCCGGAAGACCTTGTGCCACGCCGAGAACACCTGCTTGGGCAGCGGCCCGGTGACGTACTCCAACTCGTACTTCTCGAACAGCGCGCGCACCTTCACCGCGACCTCGGCGTACCGGTTGCTCGGCAGGTCCGGGAACAGGTGGTGCTCGATCTGATGCGACAAGTTGCCGGTCATGAAGTGCATGGCCTTGCTGCCGCTGATGTTCGCCGAGCCCATCATCTGGCGCAGGTACCACTGGCCGCGCGTCTCGCCCTTGATCGACCGGCGCTCGAAGACCTGCACGCCCTCGGGGAAGTGCCCGCACATGATCACCGAGTGGGTCCAGATGTTGCGGACCAGGTTCGCGGTGAACGTGGCGGCGAGCGTGGTGAGGAACGACGGGCCCGACAGCAGCGGGTGGATCACGTAGTCCTTGAGCACCTGCTTGCGGATCTTGCGGCCCACGGCCTTGGCCCGCTCGCGGAACTCCGGGTCCTTGCGGCGGCGCTTGCGCAGGTTCTTGGCGAGCTCCAGGTCGTACGCCGCGATGCCGTACTCGAAGAAGCAGGCGTTGATGAAGTTCCACAGCGGCTGGCCGAGGTGGAACGGGTGCCACCTCTGGTCCTCGTCGACGCGCATGATGCCGTAGCCGAGGTCGTTGTCCTTGCCGATCACGTTGGTGTACGTGTGGTGCAGCTCGTTGTGCGAGTGCTTCCACTGCTCGGACGGCGAGGCGTGATCCCACTCCCAGGTGGTGGAGTGGATCTTCGGGTCCCGCATCCAGTCCCACTGGCCGTGCAGGATGTTGTGGCCGATCTCCATGTTGTCCATGATCTTCGCCACGGACAGACCGGCGGTGCCGATCAGCCACGCGGGCGGGAAGATCGAGAACAGCAGCACGCCCCTGCTGACCAGCTCCAGCTTGCGCTGCGCCGAGATGACCTTACGGATGTAGGCGGCGTCTTTCTCGCCGCGGCCGGCGATCACCTCGTCGCGGATCGCGTCCAGCTCGCGGCCGAGCTCCTCGATCTGCTCCGCGGTCAGGTGGGCGGTGGGGTCGGTGGCGGTCAAGGTGCTCCTACCGTTCGAGGTCGCAGGGGCCCGCCGCGGCGGACACGCAGGTCTGGATGAGGACGCCCGGCTCGGCCTCGGTGATCTCGCCGGTGCGCAGGTCGCGGACGGCGCCGGCCTTGAGCGGCGTGACGCAGCCGAAGCAGATGCCCATGCGGCACCCGGACGGCATGAGCACGCCGGCCTCCTCACCGACGTCCAGCAGCGGCGTGGCGCCGTCCGCGTCGACGGTCTTGCCGGTGGTGCTGAACGTGACCTCGCCGCCGTCGCCGACGACGGCGATGCTGGGGCGGAAGCGTTCGGTGTGCAGGCGCTCTTGTACGCCGTGCTCGCTCCAGTGCTCTTCGGCGGCGTCGAGCAGGCCCGCGGGCCCGCAGGCCCAGGTCTCGCGCTCGGCCCAGTCGGGCACGAGTTCTTCGAGACGAGCGATGTCGAGCTTGCCGTCCGTGTCGGTGTGCACCTCGGTGAGCCGCAGCTTCTTGTCCGCGACCAGGTCGTGCAGTTCGTTGCGGAAGATCACGTCCTGCGGCTGTGGCGCGCAGTGGACCATGACGACGTCGTCGAACTCGGTGTCGCGCAGCATGCCCATCACGGGCGTGATGCCGCTGCCGGCGGTCAGGTAGAGCACCTTGGCGGGCTTGGCCTGCGGCAGCACGAAGTCACCGGTCGGCTGGTCGAGCTGGATCAGCGTGCCCGGTTTCGCCCTGCGGACCAGGTGGTTGCTGACCTTGCCGTCCGGGATCGCCTTCACGGTGATCGTGACGCGGCCGTCCCGGCGGTTTGTCGGCGAGGTGATGGAGTAGGCACGCCACAGGCGCACCCCGTCGACGTCGACCCCGATCCGCACGTACTGACCGGCTGTGTGGCCGCGCCAGCCCCGTCCCGGCCTGATCACGATGGTCGCGGCGTCACCCGTCTCGGGGTGCACGGCCTCGATGCGCCCACGCAGGTCAGCGCCCGCACGCAGCGGGCTGACCAGGTCGAGGTAGTCCGACGGCAGCAGCGGCGTCGTGACCATCTCCAGCAGTTTCCACGCCCTGCCGCGGAGGGCTGTACTCGTCATGACTCCAGCTTGCTGCGCCTCAGGGCGTAAAGTCCTGACCGCAGGACGTAAATCTGGCCGGCTGAATTGTTCGCAGGGAATAGAAACGTGAGCCATGCAATCCGGAGGGCCAGCGAATTGGCCCTGGATGAGACGACGGTCACCGCACTTCGGGCCGCGCTGAAGAGCACCGCCGACGAGGTCGTCCAGGCGATCATCGACGAGGTCCCTCCCTACGCCAACGCCCTTTCGGGCCGCATGGGCGGCACCATCCGCCGAGCCGTCCGCACCGCCCTGGGGCACTACCTGGATCTCGCGAGCGGGAACGCCTCGGGCGGCGACGCCGGTGACGCGGCCTACGAGCTGGGCCGCGGCGAGGTGCGCGAAGGCCGTTCGATGGACGCCCTGCTCAGCGCCTACCGCGTCGGCGCCCGCGTGGCCTGGCGATGTCTGGCAGCGGGTGCCGTACCCGCAGGTCTGCCCGCCGCCGAGGTCGCCAAGTTCGCCGAGCTGACCTTCGCCTACATCGACGAGCTCTCCGCCGCGAGCGCCGCGGGCCACGCCGACGAACTGGCCGCCCGGGGCCGGGCCCAAGAGCGTCACCTGGAACACCTGGCCCGCGACCTCCTCGCCGGCGCGAGCCCGGACGTGCTGCTCGCCTCTGCTCAACGGGCCGGGTGGCAGCCTCCGGTTTCGCTGACCGCGGTCCTGCTGCCCGCCGCCCAGGCCCGGCCTGCCTACCGCGCGCTCGACCCGAGCACCCTCGTCCTCGACGATCTGCCGGACGCCACCGGTGTGCTGCTCGTCCCCGACGCCGACCGATCACATCTCTTGCGGCAGCTGACCGACCGCACCGCCGTGGTCGGCCCGGCCCGGCCATGGACTCGAGCGTCCGCCTCGTACGCGCGAGCCGTACGCGCGCGCTCCCTCTCCTCTGATATTCGCGACACCGAGGACCACCTGCCCGAGCTGGTGCTGAGCGCCGACGTGGACGCGTTCGCAGACCTGCGTGCCCGAGCCCTCGCACCGTTGCGGACCTTGCCTGACGCGACCGCGCGGCGGCTGGAGGAGACGTTGCGGGCGTGGCTGCTGCACCAGGGCAGGCGGGACGAGGTGGCGGCGGCGTTGTTCGTCCATCCCCAGACCGTCCGGTACCGGATGTCGCAGCTGCGGGAGCTGTTTCCGGATCTCGCATCGCCGCACCGGGTCCTTGAACTGACGCTGGCGGTCGGTCTTCGGATCAGTTGACGCGTACTTCGACCGTCCGCAAGGCCTCGGGAAGCCCGTCGGGGCGCTGTCTCTGAAAGCGGGGTGGCGGATACGGCTCGACTGGATCCGGTGGACGACGCGCACCGGCCCGCTCGTCGACGCGCTCATCGAGCATCTGGTCGGTGATCTGGGCAGCCATGCCCTGGAAAACGGCTTTCACGTCGTCATGGAGGGCGCTGTCCTGACACCAGCTGACCCACGGGCCCGTGGCGGGCTGAAGCTGGGTGACCGGCGGGGCGGCCAGGCCGGGGCACCAAGGGCGGGGGCCGGGACGCTCGCGCCGGGGACCACCGTGGTTTGCGACGGCCCCCGCGCCTCCCTTCCGACAGGTCAACCGGACGACCGACCGGGCGGGCCTGGCACACCGCGCGGGGGATGATGGGGATGGAATGACGGAACGTGAGGTCAGGAGTTTCCATGGCGAACCGGGTGCACCGCCCCCGTGAGGACGCGGAGTTCAATTTCATCCTCGGGATGAGCGGGGTTCCGGTCCTCGCATACTTCACCGGGACATGGCCCAAGGCGATCGAGCCCTGCCGGGTGATGGACCTCGTCGTGGGTGGCATCGCCGACGACTACACGGGCCGCCTGACGGCCGTCCGCGCCGACATCACGCGTTGTCCGGCCGCAACCGAGCGATACGGGATCACCGGAGCCCCTTCCTACGTCCTGCTGAAGGAAGGAGAGGCGGTGGCGCACGGCACGGGTCCTATGACCATCGCCGAGGTACAGCAGTTCCTGGACGGCCACCTCTGAGCGGCCGCTGCGGCACGTGGCCGCGACGCCCGTCAGGCCTCGCCTATGGCGAGCTGCGCCGCCTGAGACACCTTGGGGCTGAGACACCCCCACAGGTCACATAGCCCGTCCAGCGCGGTCGCGTCCGGCAGTTGCACAGCCCGGCCACCGCCTCCGGAAATGAGGCCGCCATCTCGGTGCCGCGCTTGGAGCGCAGCACCACCCGGCCACGCGTCGACGGAGACGAGAGCCGCAAGCGTGCGTGGACAGCGGACAGCGGACAGCGGACAGCGGACAGCATCAAACCCTGTCCACAACTTCGGTTCGGCCGCCCACCCCGGCGGCGGGCCAGGGCTGTTCACGGTCGTGGTGAGCATCGGCTCCGGCAGGGCCCACGTCATGGGGGGGCGGGCGACGGGGCTCAGGCGGCGCTTTTTGCGGTGACGCCCGGCCCGGGCGAGCACGTCGACCAGCTCCTCGCGGCTCATCTTGGAACGGCCTGCGATGCTCTGCTCAGTGAACTCTTCTCGGTAACGCCTCGTGACGTTTTGTGATCTTCGTTCAGGCGGTGCGGCCGTGCTCGAGCTGGAGCAGGACGAGGGCGGCTCGGGC
>NZ_JBFAKW010000226.1:0-6330 GCF_040655955.1 Streptomyces sp. NPDC050263
CTTACCCGCCCGCGCCCCCTGGGGGAGGACCCGGGGCGCGGGGCCCGCCCCGCTGCGGGCCCGGCGACCGGTCACGTGCGGTGCGCGGCGCGGGTCAGCCGACCCGCTCGCGCTCCCAGAGGTAGAAGCGCTGCGCCATGGCGTCCTTCGGGGAGCGCCAGGTCTCGGGGTCGTACGCGCTGACGTACGCCGACAGCCGCTCGCTGACGTCCCGGAACTCGGGGTGCCCGGTGATCTTGGCGATGGCGGGCCCTGGTTCGCGCTCGGACTCGATCAGATGCATGTACACGTCGCCGAACTGGAAGAGGCTGCGCCGGACGACGCCGACGAGCTGCGGCAGCTCGCCCCGGTCGGAGTCCTCGAAGACCTTGGCGATGTCGGGCGCCGATCCCGGGGCCATCCGGGCGACGATCAGGGCTTGGTGCATGGGGGGACCGTCCTTTGTCCGGCTCAGTCGGTCAGACCGGGCGTGGCGCCGCGTTCGGCGGCGGCCTTCTCGATGCGGTCCCGGATCAGGCCCAGCTGGACCTTGGAGTTCCGGTTGATGTTGTCGGTCATCCACTCGTCGTCGACGGGCGCCTCGGGCTTCATCGCGAAGTCCTGCGTCCAGATCATCCGCGTGCCGGCCGGGACCTCCTCGTACCGCCAGTGGATGTTCATGTGGTCGAACGGCCCCGTCTCGACCCGGCGGGCCTTGACGGTGCGGGTCTCACGGTCCGGCTCCCGCTCGGAGACCCAGCTCCACACGGTGCCGTTCTCGTCCGGGTGCATGGTCAGCCGGAAGGTGGTCTTGCGCCCCTCCCGGGAGAGGACCTCGACGGAGGCGTACTCGCTGAACAGCCGCGGCCAGTTGTCGAGGTCGTTGGTGATCTCCCAGACGAGGTCCAGCGGGGCCGCGATGGTGATCTCGTTCTGTGTGTGTCCGGTCATCTCACGCTCCTGTCATGAGGGCACTGTTGACGAGGTCGAGGAACTCCCGGGGCGACTTGGAGCGCTCGGCGTCACAGGGCATCGGCGTGCCGTACCGGTTCTCCAGCTCGCCCACGATGCCCAGCAGCCCGAGCGAGTCGACGCCCAGGGTGCCGAAGTCGACGCCGTCCTGCCGGAGTTCGGTCGGGGCGACGGTGCAGCCTGCGGACTTCTTCATGAGTTCGGCCAGCTCTTCCACGGTGATGCGGTCGGTCATGGGTTCCTCTCCTCTACTGCTGCGCGACGCCTCGCTACGAGGCGTCGGTGGCGCCGTGCCGCAGCACCAGCGCCGAGTTCGACCCCATGAGTCCCCGGCTCAGGACCAGTGCCGTGCGCACTTCGGCGGTGCGGGCACGGCCGGTCACGAGGTCGAGGTCATGGCAGATGTCGAAGACATTGGGAGTGGGCGGGATCAGGCCGTGCTCCATGGCGAGCACCGCCGCCGCGGCGTCCATCAGCGGCGCCGCGCAGTACCCCCGGCCGATCCCGGTCTTCGGCGCGGTGACGGGCACCCGGGCGCCGTGCCGGCCGAGGGCGTCGACGATCGCCAGCGCCTCGGCGCGGTCCGCCTCCGGTACGCCGAGGGCGTCGGCGAAGACCACGTCGATCTCCTCGGGGGCGCAGCCGGCCTCCGCCAGGGCTCCCCGGATGGCCTGGGCGAGTCCTTCCCGGGAGTCCTCCCAACGGGAGGCGCCGGTGAAGGTCGCCGCGTGTCCGGCGAGATGGGCCCGCACCTGCGCGCCGCGCGCCCGGGCCGCGGACTCCTCCTCCACCACGAGCATCGCGCCGCCCTCCGCGGGCACGAACCCGCAGGCCGCGGAGGTGAACGGGCGGTAGGCGCGGGTGGGTTCGTCGACCGTGCTGAGTTCCTCGTAGCCGAGTTGGCAGACGACCGAGTAGGGGGCGATGGGCGCCTCGGTGGCCCCGGCCACGATCACGTCCGTGCCGCGCACCACGGCCCGCGCCGCGTGTGCGAGGGCGTCCAGGCCGCCGGCCTCGTCGGCGGCGACGACCGAGCAGGGGCCCTTGAAGCCGCGCCGGATGGAGATCTGGCCGGTGCTCGCGGCGTAGAACCAGGCGATGGACTGGTACGGGCCGACGTAACGACTGCCCTTGCCCCACAGCTGCTGGAGCTCGCGCTGGCCGAACTCGCCGCCGCCGGAACCGGCCGCGGTGACCACGCCCACCGAGAACGGCGCGGCGTCGGTGTCGGGCCGGCCGAGGTCGGCGTCCGCCAGCGCCAGGTCGGCCGCGGCCATCGCGAAGTGCGTGAACCGGTCGGTCTGGACGAGGTAGCGCTCCTCGATCGCGGCCGCCGGTTCGAAGTCTCGGACCTGGCCGGCCACCCGCAGCGGAAGGTGCTCGCAGCCTTCGCGGGTCACCTGGTCCAGGACGCTGATGCCTTCCCTGGTGGACTTCCAGAAGGTCTCGGTACTGGCTCCGTTGGGCGCGACCACGCCGATTCCCGTGACGGCCGCGCGCCGTGGAAGGGGTTCGCTCATCGTGTCTTCTCCCTCGGCCGGTTCATGACCACCGCGGACTGGAAGCCGCCGAACCCGCTGCCCACCGAGAGCACGCTGGCCAGCTTGCGCTCGCGGGCCACCTTGGGGACGTAGTCCAGGTCGCACTCGGGGTCGGGCGTCTCGTAGTTCGCGGTCGGCGGTACGACCTGGTGGGCCAGCGCCAGCACACAGGCGACGAGTTCGATCGCCCCGATCGCGCCCAGGGAGTGGCCCACCATCGACTTGATGGAGCTCATGGGGGTGTCGTAGGCGTGCCGGCCCAGGACCCGCTTCACGGCGGCGGTCTCGTGGCGGTCGTTCTGCTTGGTGCCCGACCCGTGCGCGTTGACGTAGTCGATCGCCGTGGCGTCGACCCGGGCGTGGTCGAGGGCGTCCTCGATGGCCCGGGCCATCTCCAGGCCCTCGCTGGTCAGGCCGGTCATGTGGTAGGCGTTGCCGAAGGTGGCGTACCCGCCGAGCTCGCAGTACACGTGCGCGCCACGGGCCCGGGCGTGCTCGAGCTCCTCCAGGACGAGTACCGCGCCGCCCTCGCCCATGACGAACCCGTCGCGGTCGGCGTCGAAGGGACGCGAGGCGTGGGCGGGGTCGTCGTTGTGGGAGGAGGTGGCCTTGATCGCGTCGAAGCAGGCCATGGTGATCGGGGAGATCGGCGAGTCCGAGGCGCCGGCTATGCATATGTCGGCCCGGCCCTCCTCCACGGTGTGGAAGGCGTAGCCGACCGCGTCGAGCCCGGAGGTGCAGCCCGTGGAGACCGTCTGCACCGGCCCGCGGGCGCCGAACCGCTCGGCGACCGTCGAGGCGAGGGTGCTGGGCGAGAACGCCCGGTGCAGGTGCGGAGCCGCCTCGCGGTGGTCGACGTCCCAGCGCTGCCCGCCGTGGCTGACCTTGACGTAGTCGTTCTCCAGCCGGGTGGTGCCGCCCACCGCGGTGCCCAGGGAGACGCCGACCCGCCAGGGGTTCTCGGCCGCCAGGTCGAGACCGGCGTCCCGTACCGCCTCGTCGCCGGCGACCAGGGCGAACTGGATGTAGCGGTCGCACCGTTCGACGTCCTGTGCGTCCAGCCCGAGGGCCGTCGGCTCGAAGTCGCACTCGGCGGCGATCCGCGACCGCAGGCCGCTCGGGTCGAAGAAGGTGATGCCGCGCGTCGCCGTCCGCCCGTCGGTGAGGAGCTTCCAGAACGCCGGGACGCCTATGCCGCCGGGGGCGACGATGCCTATGCCGGTGACCGCGACACGACGCCCGGTCATGAGCGGACCACGGCTTCGGCGTCGCTCTCCTCGGTGTCGACGTGACCGAGCGGCGGGCTCGGGGCCAGCGGGCCGAGGTGGAACACCATGCGGGCCTCGACGTTTCCGACGTTGCGGAAGCGGTGGCGCATGTGAGCGGGGATCATCAGGCCCTGCTCGGGCTGGAGCGGCACGGCCTCGCCGTCCAGGTCCACCTCCAGCTGCCCGCACACGACGTACACGAACTCCTCGGAGTACGGGTGGTAGTGCTCAGCGATGCGGTCGCCGGGCTTGATGAGGGCCAAGCCCATGAAACCGCTGGTCGAGCCGACCGTGACCGGGGTGAGCATGGCGCGCAGATCGCCGCCGCGCCGGGTGTTCGGCTCGACCTCGCTGAGATCGACGACTCTGGGACGGGATGTGATCACGACGTTCCTCCGATGATGTACTGCGCCGACGTGGGCGGGGCGGGGGCGCCGCCCCGGCCACGTGATGACGGATCAGGCGTCGGGCGACCGGCGGTCGGTGACGAGATCCATGCGCGCGAGTTCGAGCAGTCGCGCGAGTCGGGCGTCCTTCGACGCGGACCGGTCCGCGTCGCCGGCGTCGTCCAGCAGCGTCGTCAGCTCGGCCACCTGCCCCGGGTCGGACAGACCGAGGGCCTGTACGGGGTCTGCGGCGTCGAGTCCGCCGCGCACGTCGACCAGCCGTACGACGACGTCGTCGCGCTGGAAGATCGTGCTGCGCAGCACCGGGTTGCGCGCGTCGTCCGCCGCCGCCTCGTCCTGCCGGGCCAGCAGCTCGGCGAGCTTCATGCCGCGGTCGGGACGGGCCGGGTAGTACAGGGCGTACCGCTCGGCCTGCGGGTCCTGCCGGTCCGCCGTCACATGGTGGACGGCGGGCAGCGCGGCCCGGGTGAAGAACACCCGGGCGGACTCCGGATCGTTGAGGTCCCGGTCCTGCTCCAGATGGGGGTTGATGGCCTCCTCGACGGCCCGCACCTCGGGCTGCCGGGAGACGTGGCGCAGCGCGGAGAGCAGGTCGCCCCGCACCTCGATGGCCCGCACCACCCGGTTGCCGTGCATGAACAGCGAGGTGCGGCACAGCCGGGTGGTGTCGTCGACCTGCGGCTCGGGCGCGGCGTAGTCGGCGAGGATCTTGGCGACGGTCTCCTCGCTGCCCGGCTTGACGGTGAAGGTGAGCGCGTGCCGGATCATGCCGTCGCCGATCCTGGGCGAGGTCTGGAGCCGGCGCTTGCCCGCGTCGGCGGTCGCCGCCGGGCCGCCCGTCTCACGGACCACGTGGAACCGCAGCGACCTGGTGTCCCGGACGCAGCTGTGCAGCGGCTCCACCATCCGCACGTGCTCCTCGCTGTTGACCCACGCGAGGAACGGCGGGGCGCTCTCCCATTCGCTGGTGATGAGCCACTGGGAGGGGTTCTCGATGGACTGGCAGAGCTGGTCGCTCACATGCCCGGGGACGGACGCGACCTGGTTGCAGAGCTGCTCGTACGCCTCCAGGAACTGCTGCTGGGCTCCGTCGTAGACGTCGACCAGCAGGACGACCCGGAGGCGGGAGCCGTCGAACACGGACTGGGAGACACGTTGCGACGCCTGTCGCGTCCGCGAACCTGCAACACGTTCGGACGTGGTGGTCATCCTGCGCACATCTCCTTCGCGGAGGGGGTGGTGAACGTCGGCCGCGGGTCCGCGACGTCAGCGTTCCTCGATCCTGTGCCCGTCCCCGCAAGTGCGCGACTCGGATGAACTACGTGGGTGAAAGGGCGGGTGACGGTCAGACGAGATGGGCGAAGACGACCAGGTTCTCCGTGTAGTCCTTGACCCGTCGGTCGTAGGCCCCCGCACAGGTGATGAGCCGCACCTGCGCCTCGGCGGTGTCGGCGTACACCCGCTCGCTGGGGAAGTCGTCCTTCTCGAAGGTCTCCACGCTGTCGACCCGGAAGGTCGCCTTGCTGCCGTCGGCCCGCAGCACGTGGAAGAGATCGCCCCTGACCAGCGCGCTGAGCCCGGCGAAGACGGCGGGCGACGTCTTGGTGTCGACGTGCCCGGCGATGATCGAGGTGCCCGCCTCCCCCGGCGAGGCCCCGTCGGCATGCCAGCCGACCAGGTTGACGTCGTCGGCGGGGGGCGCGTCCAGCCGTCCGCTGGGGCCGATGGCCAGGTCGGTGAAGGGGGCGTCGACCGAGATCTTCGGGATCAGCAGACGTACGGGCCGCGAGCGCGGCAGATGCTTGCCCAGCGGGGCGTCGGCGGCAGCGCCCGACGTGGGCGCGGCCTCCCCGGCCGGTGCGCGGGTCCCGGGGACCGGGGCGGCGGCGGGCGGGGCGTGCGGGGGGCGGGACATGCCGGTCGTCGACGTGTCGTTGCCGCCGCCGAACAGGTTCAGCGCCAGGATCACGGCGGCCGCGGCGCAGAGCATCGTCACACCGGCCCGAGAGCTCTCGGGAGAGGAGGGGGAAGGGGAAGGGGAAGCGGAGGGGGAAGGGGAGGGGGAGGGGGAAGGGGATGGAGTGGGAAATGCCATCGCAGTCAGCCGCACGCGGGCTCTCCGGAGATCGGGAGAGCGGCGGGGAGGGAAAGAGATTCTTGTGA
>NZ_JBFAKW010000227.1:0-6321 GCF_040655955.1 Streptomyces sp. NPDC050263
AGCTCCGCTACGAGGACTCTCGCCCGGCACACCGAGAGCACGCACCGAACGCCGCTCCTTCTCCCACGGAGATCCATCAGAAGCCCCCTAGGGGCGAGGCGCGAGGCCCATGTCGGATTCTCGCCAGCGCGGGGCCGGTCGCAGGTCGATGCTGGACGTATGCAGAACGGGATGTACACCGATCGCGAGCGCTGTGTGCGCGCCGTGCAGTCGAAGGACGCGCGGTTCGACGGCTGGTTCTTCACCGCGGTCCTGACCACCGGCATCTACTGTCGGCCCAGCTGCCCGGTGGTGCCGCCCAAGCCCGGGAACATGGTCTTCCACCCGAGCGCCGCCGCCTGTCAGCAGGCCGGTTTCCGCGCCTGCAAGCGCTGCCGGCCCGACACCACACCGGGCTCCCCGGAGTGGAACCAGCGCGCCGATCTGGTGGCCCGTGCCATGCGGCTGATCGCCGACGGCGTCGTCGACCGCGACGGCGTGCCCGGCCTCGCCGCCCGCCTCGGCTACAGCACCCGCCAGGTGGAACGCCAACTCCTCGCCGAACTCGGGGCAGGGCCGCTCGCGTTGGCCCGCGCCCAGCGCGCCCAGACCGCACGCCTCCTCATCGAGACGTCCGAACTCCCCATGGCGGACCTGGCGTTCGCCGCGGGCTTCTCCTCCATCCGCACCTTCAACGACACCGTGCGCGAGGTCTTCGCGCTCTCCCCGAGCGAACTCCGCACCCGCGCCCCCCGGAAGAACCCCTCGACCCGCCCGGCCACCCCCGGCACGCTCACCCTCCGCCTTCCCTTCCGCGCCCCCCTCAACCCCGACAACCTCTTCGGGCACCTCGCCGCGACCGGCGTCCCGGGCGTGGAGGAGTGGCGCGACGGCGCGTTCCGGCGCACGTTGCGGCTGCCGTACGGGCACGGCATCGTGGCGCTCACCCCGAACCCCGACCACATCGGCTGCCGTCTCACCCTCACCGACCCGCGCGATCTCACCGTCGCCATCAGCCGCTGCCGGCGCATGCTCGACCTGGACGCCGACCCGGTCGCCGTCGACGACCAACTGCGCACCGACCCGCTGCTCGCGCCCCTGGTGGACAAGGCCCCCGGCCGCCGGGTGCCGCGCACGGTCGACGAGGCCGAGTTCGCCGTACGCGCCGTGCTGGGCCAGCAGGTCTCCACCGCGGCCGCCCGCACCCACGCGGCCCGCCTGGTCACCGCGTACGGCGAACCGGTCGACGATCCGGAAGGCGGCCTCACCCATCTCTTCCCGGCCCCCGAGGCGCTCGCCGCCGTGGACCCCGAGTCCTTGGCGATGCCCCGCACCCGCCGCACGACCTTCACCACCCTCGTCGGCCAACTGGCGGACGGATCACTCCACTTGGGAGTGGAGAGCGACTGGCAGGAGGCCCGCGCCCGACTCCTCGCCCTGCCCGGCTTCGGACCCTGGACGGTCGACGTCATCGCGATGCGCGCCCTCGGCGACCCCGACGCGTTTCTCTCCACGGACCTCGGAATCCGGCGCGCCGCCCAGGAGTTGGGCCTGCCTTCCACCCCGGCGGCGCTCACCGCCCGCGCGGCGGCCTGGCGCCCCTGGCGCGCGTACGCCGTCCAGTACCTCTGGGCGACCGACAGCCACCCGATCAACTTCCTTCCCGTATAAGCCGGTAAGCCTGTACAAGGACGACCAGTGAAACAGCACACGATCACCGACAGCCCGTACGGCCCCCTCACCCTCGTCGCCGACGACGGCGTCCTGTGCGGCCTCTACATGGCCGAACAGCGCCACCGCCCGCCGGAGGAGACCTTCGGCCCCCGCGACGACACCCTGTTCGGCGAGACCGAAGCCCAGCTGGAGGCGTATTTCGCAGGCGAGTTGAAGGAGTTCACCCTCGAACTCAGCCTGCACGGCACCCCGTTCCAGCGCACGGTCTGGGCCGAACTGCGGAAGATCCCGTACGGCGAGACCCGCGCCTACGGCGAACTCGCCGAAGCCCTCGGCAACCCGACCGCGTCCCGCGCGGTGGGCCTCGCCAACGGCAGGAATCCCATCGGCATCGTCGTGCCCTGCCACCGAGTGATCGGCGCAGGCGGCAGCCTCACCGGCTACGGCGGCGGCCTGGACCGCAAGCAGCGCCTGCTGGATTTCGAGAGCGGAGTGGCCCCCGGCGAGACAACCCTGTTCTAGGCCCGTACTTCGCAGGTCACCCGATCGTGAAGATCAAGTGGTCGTGGCTGATCGCTCGCCGATCGGAACCGCTACGGCAATAGCGGTCCCGGACCGACCCAGTCGAGATCGGACGCTGAGAGGCCGCTGCGGCGAACCTTTTCGGCGACCTGCGAAGTACGGGTCTAGGACGGGTCGCCGGACAGCGCAGGCAGGCCGTCAGAGATCCGTCTCCGCCAGCTCCCGCAGCAGCCTCGGCAGCGCCGTCCCGATCGGTTCCCGCACCACCTCGTCGGCGATGTCGTCGTACGGCGTCGGCTCGGCGTTGACGATGATCAGCCGGGCCCCGTGGTCGGCGGCGACGCCGACCAGCCCGGCGGCGGGCTGCACCTGGAGGCTCGTGCCGACGGCGACGAAGACCTGGCAGGCCTTGGTGATGGCGAGGGCCTCGCCGAGGACGACCGGGTCGAGGCGCTGGCCGAACATCACCGTGGCCGACTTCAGGACGCCGCCGCACTCCAGACACGGCGGGTCCGGTTCACCGGCCGCGACGCGGGCGAGGGCGTCCTCCATGGGACCGCGCACGTGGCACCCGGTGCACACGAACTGCCGTGCGGTGCCGTGCAGTTCGAGCACCTTGCGGGCGGACAGGCCGGCGAGCTGGTGCAGCCCGTCCACGTTCTGCGTGATCACCCGCACCGGCACACTGGAACGCTCCAGCTCGGCGACGGCCAGGTGCGCGGAGTTCGGCTCGGCCCCCAGCGCCTCGCTCCGGCGCCGCATCTGCCACGAGCGCCGTCGGATCTCCGGATCCCGCATGTAGTACTCGTACGTGACGACCTTCTCCGCCTCCGGATCCCGCCGCCACAGTCCGCCCGGACCGCGGTAGTCGGGGATGCCGGAGTCCGTGGAGACCCCGGCCCCGCTGAGGATGGCGACAAGGGGCTTGCTCATGGGTGGGAGCGTAGGCCGGGGGAAGCCGGGGCCGCGAGTGGATATCGGGTGGGCGGGGAGGGGAGGTCAGTGGGCCGGGCGGCCGTTCTCCAGCTCCGCCGTCGCCGAGCCGTCCGCCAGGGCGTCCAGGGCGGACAGGACCCGGTGGCCCAGCGAGCCGAGGAGGAAGTCGGTGATCTCCTCGCGTCCGACCAGCCGCCAGGACAGCAGCTCCGACTCCTGGAGCCGGATCGCCCCGAGGTCGTCCTCGTCGAGGACTCCGCCGTCGTACACGTACGCCACCTGCGGCGGGCGGCCCGGGCCGAGCACCCAGTCCACGGCGAGCAGGCGCCCGAGTGCGCGGTCGAGGCCGATCTCCTCGAGCGTCTCGCGGCGGGCGGCCTGCCGCGGGCTCTCGCCGTCGTCGGACTCGATCGTGCCGCCGGGCAGCGCCCAGCCCGCCCGGTAGTTGGGCTCGACGAGCAGGACGCGCCCTGCGGCGTCGCGGAAGATCGCGGCGGCGCCGGCCAGGACTCGGGGCAGGGAGGCCACGTACGCGGCGAAGTCGGGCCGGCTGTCGGGCCTGCTGGAGGTGCTCATGCAGGAAGGTTAGAGGGCGTCGGGTCCCGGCGGTCCGCCGTCCTGCGCCTCGGCCAGCCGTACCGTCCGCTCCGCCAGCTCGCTGATGCGCACGCCGTCGAAGCCGAACACGGCGCTGCGCACGGTGTCCCGCAACGGCTCCGTCCACCGGGGCGGGATGGCCGCCGCGCCGGTCAGGACGCCGGCCACCGAACCGGCCGTCGCCCCGTTGGAGTCGGTGTCCAGGCCGCCGCGCACGGTGAGCGTGACCGTGCGGGTGAAGTCGCCGTCGCCGTACAGCAGCCCGGCGGTGAGGACGGCGATGTTCGGGACGACATGGATCCAGCCGAGGCCCGCCGTCTCCCGCGCCAGCGTCGTGAGCGTGTCCTCCCAGGCCAGCCCGGTGTCGTGGAGGGCGACGACCCGGCGCACGGTACGGACGAGACGACTGCGTGGCGGGACGACGGCCAGCGCCTGCGCCAGCGCGTGGCGCACCGTCGGCGCGGTGAACGCCGCCGATATCAGCGCGGCCGCGAACATCTCCCCGTACACGCCGTTGCCGGTGTGCGAGAGCACCGCGTCCCGGCGGGCGAGCGAGGCGGCGCGGTGGGGGCGGCCCGGGCAGGTCCAGCCGTGGACGTCGGCGCGGATCAGGGCGCCGATCCACTCCTGGTACGGGTTGTCGTAGGTGGCCGTCAGCGGCGGCCTGAGACCGGCCGTGAGGTTGCGGTAGGCAGCCCGCTCGGCGGTGAACGTCTGGAGATACGGCAGCCGCAGCAGCCACAGGTCGCCGACCTGCTCGGTGCTGAAGCCGAAGCCGTGCGTCTCCAGCAGGTCCAGGCCGAGGATCGCGTAGTCGACGTCGTCGTCGCGGCAGCTGCCGTGGATGCGGCCGCGGACGCAGGCGCGCCACTCGGGGCGCAACCGCCGGGCGTCCTCCTCGGTGGCCGGTTCGGGCAGGTAGTCGGTGAGCGGCAGGGCGTCGGCCCGCCGCAGATAGCCGTCGATGCGCTCGCGCGTCCAGATCTCGCCCTGCTCGACCGGTTTGCCGAGCATGTTGCCGGCGATCCGGCCCAGCCAGCCGCCGAGGACGCGGTCGGCGAACTCCGGCGCGCCGCCCACCGGGGGCATGGCTGCGGTCATGGCTCCGGTCTACCCGATTCCGGGCGTGCTCGCGCGGGTTTCGACGGCCCCACAGAGGGCGCTCAGGCTTGCTCCAGGGTGCGGCCACCGCATGACGGCGGGGGCGTCCGCCGGTTAAGGTCGCAGCGGCGCGACCGGCCCCGACGTGTGCGGGGCCCGTAGAGCAAGGGGATGCAAGGTGGCGGACGCTGGAGCGCGGGGCACCCGACGGGTGCTCGTGGCCGCGGACAAGTTCAAGGGCTCGCTGACGGCCGTGGAGGTCGCCGAGCGGGTGACGGCCGGGCTGCGCCGGGTCGTGCCGGACGTCGTGGTGGAGGCCCTGCCCGTCGCCGACGGCGGTGACGGGACCGTCGCCGCGGCCGTCGCGGCCGGGTTCGAGCGCCGGGAGGTGCGGGTCGCCGGGCCCCTCGGGCACGAGGTCACCGCCGCCTTCGCGGTGCGCGACGACACCGCGGTCGTGGAGATGGCGGAGGCGAGCGGACTGCAACGGCTCCCGGCCGGCGTCTACGCACCGCTCACGGCGTCGACCTACGGCTCCGGGGAACTGCTGCGCGCCGCGCTGGACGCCGGTGTGCGGACGATCGTGTTCGGCGTCGGCGGCAGCGCGACCACGGACGGCGGCGCGGGCATGCTGTCCGCGCTCGGCGCGCGCTTCCTCGACGAGGAGGGCGAGCCGGTGGCCCCGGGCGGCGGCAGCCTCGCGGAGCTGTCCCGCGCGGACCTGTCCGGACTGGACCCCCGCCTCGCCTCGGTGGAACTGGTTCTGGCGAGCGACGTCGACAACCCGCTGACCGGCCCCAAGGGCGCAGCGGCGGTCTACGGCCCGCAGAAGGGCGCCTCGCCGGACGACGTCGAGGCGCTGGACGCCGCGCTCGCGCACTACGCGAAGGTGCTCGAGGCGGAGGCCGGGTCGAAGGCCGCGGAGTGCGCCGTCGCGCCGGGCGCGGGCGCCGCGGGCGGCATCGGCTACGGAGCGTTGCTCGTCGGCGCCCGTTTCCGCCCCGGCATCGAGGTCATGCTGGACGTGCTGGGCTTCGCACCGGCGCTGGAGCGGGCCGAGCTGGTGATCACCGGCGAGGGGTCGCTGGACGAGCAGACCCTGCACGGCAAGGCCCCCGCGGGCGTCGCCGCGGCCGCCCGGGCGGCCGGCAAGGAGGTCGTCGCGGTCTGCGGCCGGCTCGCCCTGCCGCCGGTGGAGCTGGGTCGGGCCGGGATCCGCCGGGCGTACCCGCTGACCGACGTCGAACCGGACGTCGCCACCTGCATCACGGACGCCGGACCGATCCTGGAGCGGGTCGCGGAGCGGATCGCGCGGGACTTTCTCACCTGAGCGACGGAGCTGAGCGCCGCGGCTGGGCGCGAGGCGCGCACAGAGGCATGCGAAACGGGTGTGGCCCGAGCCTGAAGAGGCTCGGGATGGCGAACGTCAACGCCAACGCCACGGTCGAGAAGGCACGGAGGGCCGTCGATCTGCTGCAGGCCGATGCTCTGCAGATCCATGTCAACGTGGTC
>NZ_JBFAKW010000228.1:0-6304 GCF_040655955.1 Streptomyces sp. NPDC050263
GTACGTCCAGTACGAGGACTTCCGGCCGGCACACCGAGAGCACGCACCGGACGCCGCTCCTTGACGGGCAAACGTTGCCTGCCGCGGCACTAGAAGACCAGCGGTACCCCTCGATCGTTCCCGTTCACTCAGAGCGGCGCCACAGATCTGATCGGATTCCGGCTACCGGATTTTCGCCCCAGGTGAAACAGCGCTCGTGTCGGAACGCGAGTCCGCCTGCCCGGTGGGCGACGGCGCCAGCAGTGCGGCGGAGACCAGCGTCAATGAAGAAAGCAGGCTCACAAGGGCGATGCGTTCACCAGAGGTGAACATGCTCAGGTGCTGCACGTGGTAGAGCAAATGGAAGACGCAGAAGGTAAGCCAACCCGCGCCGACGGTGATGACGTACCGGTCGCTGTCGGCAAAACGCCAGGCCGCGGCTGTCACAACCAAAAGGGCCATGTACAACGCGGCCATGTCCGTGACCAGATGCTCGTTGTACGGACCGAGGCGAGGCTGCCAGGGCTGACCGATGTGAGGAAATGTCTCATACCAGAGCTCGGGCGCGAAGTAGGCCCACACATGACCCAGGCACGCGAGAACCAGAACACCGAGAAGTACACGTCGTGTCACAATCTTTCCCATGGTCATAAGACCGTGGCCTACCCTCACATGTGACACGCGACCAGTGTGATCGTCGCCATACTGCTGCCTGCCATTGTCGACCAGCCAGCGGATCGCACCGTGTATCGCCCGGTGGCAGTACGCCTCAGGCTGCCCGCCCCGGCCGCCCGTCCAGCCCGGCACCGGCAGCAGTGGCCGGACCACGGCCCGTTCCGCGTTTGTCATGTCCGAGGGATACCGCCGAGCACGTTCCGGGTGATCGGCCGCGTTTGCGAACCGGTGAGCGACACAGTCACACGTCGGTGCGGCCGAGTTGAACTCCACCGGCGCGAGTGTTCTGCGCGACGCCTGAGACCGTGACGCCGCGCCTGACCTCCACGCCGAGCTTGGACGCCCGCTCGGACAACACCGTCTCGACCGCTTCGAGGCTTGTGAACACGCCCTCCAGTGCCGGGCTGGGAAGCCGGAACGGCAGGGCGGCGACGTCGACCTTCGCCGGATCGAGCATCATGCCGGCGAAGTGGCCCGCGATGCGAGGGGGCGCCGGTTCGTCCGAGTCGGGGTTCGCGCCGGGATCGTCGTTGCCGCCCGATGCCGTCAGCAGCGGGTGCAGCGTTCCGCGCCGGTAGAACGCCTCGACCGACGCGGCGGACAGGCCCCGCATCCCGAGCGGGTTCGACTTGTACGGGGAGCCGAGCTCCGGCTCCCGCTCAAGCACCAGGACAGAACAGCCCGCGAGGCCAAGCTCGCAGGCAAGAAACAGACCGACTGGGCCGGCGCCCACGATCACTACCGCTCACGGCCGAGAAAGCAACAGCTCCTCACGCGGAAGTCGGAGAAGAGCGCGCCCAGTTGCCGCGGGTGCGCTGACGCGCGCGGGGCGTGGCCCAGGAAGAGGCCGTGTTCCCCGGTGACACTCTTGCTGATGTCGCCCGTGGTGGTCCGCCTGACGCTGGTCGCGTTCTGGCAGCCGTCGGCGCGTGATCGCGTGTTGTCTGCGGAGTGGGGGAGAGGCCGACGTTCTGCGGCAGGTACGGGACGGCGGAATCGCCGCCCTGGAGTGCCACGTCGCCACCGAGCATCGTCGCGGCGGAAGAGGGACTCTCCGCATTCGCCGGAAAGCACGGCGAACGGCCGCCGGAAAGCCGACCGGCGGCCGTTCTGTGTCAGTCGGAATCAGCGGCGTAGGGCAAGGTCGTTGCGAGCCAGTTTGACCGCGGCAAGAAACGCAGCGAACACCGTGCCGAACAGGTTGATCGTCATCAACGTCTCGTTGATCGCATCCCCGCTCCAGCTGACCGAGGCACCGTCCTTGACCATGCCACCCGAGGCGCCGATGAAGTAGGGAACCGAGCTCAGGCCCAGCGCCGCGTAGAAGAGCACGTTCTGCGCCAACACCCCCCGCCCCTCGGTCCGCACCGACACCGACACCGACGTCGACGTCGGCTGACGCTTCATCAAATACAGCGCGAAGATCTGGAAGTAGAGGTAGGTGACAAACCACCAGCCCAGATAGTTGGTGTAGGGCACCCCGAACACCCCGCCCCCGTCTTCCCAGATCCAGACCCGCTTCACGGTGGCGGCGATCGAGTCGACGCCGAGGTCGAACATGGTCATCAGCGCCGCGGCCACCATCGGCAGCGCCACCACCTCGACCCGGCCGGTGACCGACCCGGACGAGCCCCCCAGACGGCTGTCCGCCTCGTCGAGCAGGGTGTTGGCCACCTGCCAGCAGATGTAGCCCAGACCGAAGTAGATCGGTCCGATCTCGATGGGCACATGAATCAGCTGCGGATGGCCCGTGTAGTGGTATTGGCCGAACGGGAACCCGGTGGAAACGCTGAGGTTCTCGAAGAAGTTGCTCACCACCAGGGTCACGATCAGAAAGAACAGCAGCGTCCGCCACCCGTATCTCCGCACCCCGTGGATCAGCGCGAACGGGACCGACAGCAGCAGCATCGGCACCGCGATATGTGTCCCGGTCAACGGTACGGTGAGGCCCACTATTGCCGCTGTGGCTGCCAGCAGCCAGAGGACGCGGTTCCATGGGTTCATTTTGTCTCTCCTGTAATGGTGGGTTCAGCCGTCTCCGCCTCCCGGAGCAGCCAAGTGCCGAGCAGGACGTGCGCAGGCATGGCGCCGAGCAGTACGGCGACCTCGGTCGGACGGTGGCGGCGGACGGTCTCGGCGGCTGCCGGGGCTACAGCAACCGCCGCGGCGCGCAGTGCCAAGGTGTGGTGAAAAAGCGCCCCACCTCGGAGTGCGGCCAGTCGGTGAGGTGCGCCGGTTCGGGTGCGTCGGGGACGGCACGGCGGTACCCGGTGAACACTCGGGACGCCCGGACGCCGGTGGCCTGGCGGCCGTAGAGCTTCTCGATGCGCTTCACCAGAGCCTGCCGAGAATCGGTCTGATTCTCAGACGCTGTCATCTCAGTCAGTTCATCCTCGCCGGAGCCGTCGCCCCGATGGTTTGCCGGCGGCTCCCGAAGCTCTCGACCGTGTCATCGGAACCGGTCAGAAGCCGGTGCAGACGGATCCGCTCGACGAACTCGGGACGCGGATCGACGACGGTCACCGGCACACCATCGCGCAGAGCCAGGCCGCCGGCCCGCCGTCACGCCCCCGTACCCGCCGCCAGCAACCGCCGCGCTCGGCGCTCCTGCTCATCATCTCTCCCCATGTCGTGGACTCGGCATGAAGACACCGGCCCCCCCTCTGCCGTAACAGGCCGCGGATGAGACGTAGCGCACACCGGACGCAAGGGAACGCCGTCCCCTTCAGCTGGATGAAGCCCGACGACCCGCCCGGCACGCGATCCGGCTCACGGATGCTCCGACAGCGCGGCTCAACTCGGGGTAACCGGAAACGTCGCGTTGTCCTGCCGCTGCTTGGGGATCAGCCGACGGGCGTACTGCACCTGGTACCGCAGCTTCTTCTCTGCGGCGTCTGGGATATAGGGGGCGACGTGTTTCCTGAGTCGGGACGGAGCGATGCGACGGAGGTCGGGAATGGCCGCGACCTACAATCGCAGTGAGGGCGAAGCGCCAGGCCGAGATTCCGGCACCGGTGTGAGGGAGGGGCCAGGATGTTCGGTTGGACGAAGAAGCTCAACGATCTGTTCGATTTGGACCAGTTCAACGATCTGACGGCGCAGCTCAGGCCCGACCTGAGTCGGGAATCGCTCGGCGTCGGGCCCGACTTCCCGGGCGTCGCCCCGAACCCGCTCATGAGCAGTGATGCACGGAAGCGCAATGCGGAACTGCGTACGGGGGCGCTTGCGCTCGGCGTTCTCGTCGACTGGCGAGAGGTCAACAGCAATCCACGCGTGGTCCTGATGTTCGACGTGGAGACCGCTGGCGGCCGCTCGTTCCGCGGTATCGCAGACGAAGGCCTCACGATCACCGAGTTCACCCGACTCGCCCCAGGACAGACGTTGCCCGTGCGCTACCGACCGGCCGTCATGGACCACTACGTCGCCCTTGCCCGGGACGCGGACCCCGCCCACGTGCAGCAGCTCTCTGACGAGATCGCGAGCCGCAAGCGGACCTGACCCGAAGGCGTTTTTCGCAGGTCGGCGACTTGACGTTTCGGGCCGGTCGGCCCGAAACGTGGGCTGGGCGTACGGGGTTGGCGGTCGTACGGTGCTGTCATGGGCAGGGACGGGGTGCCTCGGCTGCGGCTGACCGTCGTCGAGCCGGCGTCGGGCGGGCCGAGGTTGTGCCAGGGGTGCGGTGATCCGCTGATGCCGTCGGCGAAGGCCGCGGCGGTGTTCTGTTCGTCGGCCTGCCGCTCGCGGCACTGGCGCCGACTGCGGCGCACGAGGTCGAGGAACCAGGCGGTCCAGGCCGCCCGGACAGCGAACTGCCCGGAGTGCGGATCGAGTTGGACAGTCGGGGTGGAACATCCCGCCTCGGCACGGTACTGCTCTCCCCGCTGCCGCAAACGGGCCTGGCACCGGCAGCGCACGCAGTCGGGCGGGGCGTGAGACCGCGCGGACCATTACGGCAAGGCCGCTCCACGCGCCGGACCCGTGCGCCCTGGCAACCATTCCCGGACCGCCGGATGGTGCCAAGAATCGGGTATTCACGGCGAGTTGACGGCATGAAGGGTGCCGCCCCGCACCCGTGGGGGTGGATGCGGATGTCCGGAAACGTCGGCAGTGTGACCCGGGACCGCTACGACGAGCTGGTCAAACTGGGGCGGGACTGGGTCGCCACGATGAGCAGCGCCCAGTGGCGCCTCGGTGACGCGGCCCTGGAAATCGAGCCGATGCGCTCGTATGGGGTGCGAATCCGTCCGGGAAGGACGACCTGTTCACCGTCAGCGAGGCCATCCGGATGTTCGCCGAAGACGTCGGTCTGGCCCATACGACGGTCCGCAGTTACCGGTGGGTGTCCTCGCGCTGGCCGAAGGAGCGTCGGCGGGCGGGTGTCTCGCACACCATCCACAAGGTCCTGGCCAGCATCTCTGATGAGCAGGAGCGTTTCGAGGCGGTCAACAACCCTCCGCCCAACTCGCGCGGAGGTCCGCCGAGGTGGACGCACGACAGTGCGAAACGGGTGGTGGGCTGGAAGGTCGACTCTCCGGAGAGTGTCCAGGAGAAGGTGGAGGCGATCCACGATCTGGCCGCCGACGACGCGGTCGCGGCGGTGGTGACCACCGACTTCCTGCGCCGTCCGGCGGTCGCCAACAAGGCCATGGCCGACGACACCGCCCGGCACGCCGTTAATGAGGCGCAGTTCGACCGGTTCCGCCAACAGGCTCAGTTCGTGCACGAGGAAGCCGCCCCGCAGCTTCAGCGCTTGGAACACAGCGCCCAGTTCATGGACCTGGTCGCGGCCTGCGCGCAGTTCGTCGCGACGGCCGCGGAGGATCGTGCCGAACCTCCGCGGCGAGCACTACGACGACGGCGAGCACTACGACGACGGCGAGCACTACGACGACGGCGAGCGCGAGACGGTCGGGCGGGGACTTTCGCGGGTACGCGCCGCGGCCGACTGGATCGAAAACGCCGTCACCCGCGGTGAAGTCGACCTGGACGAGCAGCTGGAGAAGCTGCTGAAGGGCTCGGGTGAGTACGCGATGGGGCGGGGCGTCCCCGCTCACGTCCACGCTGAAGCGATCCTGAGCGCCCTGCTGGAAGCCCGTCCGGCCGGCCTGACCATCGGCCAGCTGATGTCCGCCACTGAGCGCACCCGCGCGCAGGTCCATACCGGGCTCGCCCATCTGCGCAAGGTTGCTGCGGCGAAGGGTCTTCCGCCCGTGACCTGGGACAAACGATGGGGATACCGGATGCTGGACGATGCGCCGGAGGTGTGGATCGGCTACGAGCGGGCGTTCTTCGAGGCCGTCCACCACCGGGTGGAGAACTTCATCGCCGGGACCCTTCTCCCGCACCAGAAGAAGACCCCGAACGATCCCTACATCCGCACGGTCATGGCGCAGATGTGTGCGATTGAATCCACCCTTCAGCTGCTGGCCAGCCCGGAGTGAACCGGAGCACGAGAGGCAACGGGCCGCGACCGTCCCGCAGTTGGCCCCATCCACCGGTCGCGGCCCGGCACCGTCATGTTGCTGCCCCGCTACCGCTACCCCTCCGACACCAGCGACCTAGTGCCGCGGCAGGCAACGTTCGCCCCGTCGCGACGCCCGGCACGCACTCTCGCCGCACCGGCCGAAAGCCCAAGTACGTCCAGTACGAG
>NZ_JBFAKW010000229.1:0-6171 GCF_040655955.1 Streptomyces sp. NPDC050263
CTCGTACTGGACGTACTTGGGCTTTCGGCCGGTGCGGCGAGAGTGCGTGCCGGGCGTCGCGACGGGGCGAACGTTGCCTGCCGCGGCACTAGGTCCGACGCCGGTCCCCTTCGTCGGCTTCATCCACTCACGACCCGGCAGGGACGCCCGGGTCACTTCACGAAGCGGTATTTCAGGTGGGTGGCGAGGGGCGTGTCGACCACCCTGACCGCCTCGACGTCCCGCCGCCCGGGCCCCAGCCCCTCGAAGAGCCGCAGTCCCGCTCCGAGGAGCGCGGGCACCACGTGCAGTTGCAGTTCGTCGATGAGTCCCGCTCCGAGGTACTGCTGCACGGTGCTCGCCCCGCCCGCGATGTCGACGTTCCGGTCCCCGGCGGCGGCCTTCGCCTGGTCGAGGGCGCTGTGGATGCCGTCGGTGACGAAGGTGAAGATGGTGCCGCCCTCCTTGACCAGGGCGGGCCGGGGCCGGTGGGTGAGCACGAAGACCGGCGTCCGGAACGGCGGGTTGTCGCCCCAGAACTCCTCGCCCGTGTCGTACATCGTCCGCCCCATGACCACCGCTCCGGTGGCGTCGAACCACTCGCGCATCAGCTCGGAGTCACGGTTCTCCTCCCCGCCGGTCATGCCCTGACGCTCCCGCCAGCTCGCCAGGTCGTGGATCCACTCGAAGAGCGGCTCGGCGCCGTCGCCCCCCGGGTTGTCGACGGCGACATCGGTGCCGGCGATGTAGCCGTCGAGGGAGACGGCCATGTCCGCGGTCACGGTCACGCTCATGATGGGATGCTCCTGAACTCCTGGGATGTCCTGCCTTCACTCTCACGTCGATCGGGAGCCGACGCATTCGACATGCCCCGCCGGTCCGTCCGAAAGGGCGAGATCGAGCCGTCGAAGTCCCTCCCTCACACGGAAGTTGACGGCATGCCACCAGGCTGTGCCCGGCTGTGCCCGGCCTCGGGACGCTGCCGCTCAAGGAGGACCCGAAGACGACGACCACCCGTCAGGTCGTCCAGTCGGCCACCAGCCGGCAGCCGGTGGCCGGTGGCCGGTGGCCGGTGGCCGGAGTGTCCGTCCGGCGGGGCGACGAGGTCACCGTGCGCGTCCTCTCGGGAGAGCGGACCGGCGACTACCGCACCTGGCCCATGACCGGGCCGAGCGGATACGACGCCGCCACCGACAAGCTGATGGAGAGGGCGAAGGACTGCAAGGTCAAGCCCACGGCTCCGCTCCGCGCCCTGCTGGCGCGTCTCGTGGGCGAGCAGGACTTCCCTGTCCACTCCGTCGGGCAGAAGCCGACCTTCCAGGCTGCCGGGAACGGCACCCTGCAACTGGGCGCGAGCGACGTCGCCGGCCTCTGCTCCCAGGACAACAGGGGCTCGATGACCGTGCAGGTGACCGTCACGCATCAACCGTGACCACCCGACGCCTGAAGCATGGAGGTGCGTTACGCCGTTCGGCGGCGCCCCCCGCGCCCGCGCCGACCATGGATGAAACGTTGCGGCTGTAGGGGCTGCTGGACCGGCCCTTGTCGCAGCCCCGCGTCCCATGGGGCGAAAAACGGACCCTGCGGGCGGTAGGGGCAAGGGGTGAGCGATGAGCGACAGTTCCCAGGCCACGCTGGTCGACAGCGCCCGCGGGCGAGGGGCGCCGGCGGCCGAAGCCGCACCGTGGCCGGCTCACGGCACCGCGTGGCTCGCCTTCGTCGCGGGGGCCTTCACCTTGGCCCAACTCCTCCTCGTCCGGCCGGGGATGGGCCTCGGCTGGGACGAGACGGTCTACGTCAGCCAGGTCGGCCCGCACGCACCGGCCGCGTTCTTCAGCGCCCCGCGCGCCCGCGGCGTCCCGCTGCTGGTGGCGCCGATCGCCGCGTGGTCGTCGTCCACCGAACTGCTGCGGGTCTACCTCGCGGCCCTGTCCGGCCTGACGCTCTTCCTCGCGCTGCGCGCCTGGCGGGGTGTCTTCCCGGTCCGCGTGCTCGCGGCCGCGGGCGGCCTGTTCGCCACGCTGTGGGTGACGCTGTTCTACGGCCCGCAGGCCATGCCCAACTACTGGGTCGCGGTCGCCGCGCTGGCCGGCACCGGATACTTCCTGCGCGCCCAGGCCGACCGTCGCGACCGTACGGCCCTGTGGGGCGTGGGCCTGAGCGCCGCCGTGATGGCCTGGATGCGTCCCACGGACGCGCTCTGGACGACCCTGCCGCTGCTCGTCCTGCTCGTGTGCATACCGCGGTGGCGGCGGCTCGCGCTGCTGTCGGCGCTGGCCGGGGGCCTGACCGCCGGGGCGGCCGAGTGGGTCGTCGAGGCGTACGTCTCCTACGGCGGCCTGGCGCAGCGGCTGTCGGACGGCTCCCGCATCCAGGGCGGACTGGGCTGGAACATCGCAGTCCTGGACCAACTGCGCAGCCTGGGCGGACGCTCCCTGTGCCGCCCGTGCACCGGCGGCCTGCCCCACCCGGCGGTGACGCTCTGGTGGTACGCCCTGCCGCTGCTCGCCGCCCTCGCACTCGTGGTGGCCGTCCGGGCCCGGCGCACGGCCGCCACGCTGGTGCCGCTGGCCTGCGCCGCGACGGCGGCCCTCCCGTACCTCTTCCTCATCGGATACGCCGCGCCCCGCTTCCTGCTGCCCACCTACGCGCTGCTCGCCGTGCCGGTCGCCGACCTGCTCGTCCGCCTGGTCACGACACCGGACCGGGTCCGGCGCTCGGTGGCGGTGACCTGCGTGGCCATCGGGCTGGCCGGGCACCTCGCCGTGCAGTTCGCCGTGCTGGACCGCACGGTGCGGCGGACCACGGCCGCCCACCACAACTGGACCCAGGTCGCGGCCGGTCTGCACCGGCTCGGCGTACGACCGCCCTGTCTGCTCACCGGGCACTACAACGTCCCGATCGCCTTCTACACGGGCTGCTCCTCCGTGGCGACCACCGGCCACAACGCCAACACCACCGCGGCGACCCTGCTGCGGACCGCGCGGCACACCCCGGTCGCCGTACTGGCGAAGGGGGACGTCGGCCCGCCCGCGTACGCCCGTGCCTGGCCCTGGCACGAGGTGGCCGGCTGGCGGGTGTACGTGCCGCCGACCGCGTCGCCGGCACCGGCACACTGAGCGCGGCGCTCACGGCACGGTGATCACGGTCTTGCCGCGGGCGTGGCCCCCTTCCACATGGCGCAGTCCCTCGGCGGTGTCGGCCAGGGGGTAGGTCCGGTCGACCACCGGGGTGAGCGTGCCGGCCTCGATGAGCGCGGTGACGGCGAGCAGGTCCTCGCGGGTGGGCCCGGCCGGGGACGAGGGGAGGATCGGGCGGAGCCGCTGCCGGGCGAACGCGTCGGCCGCGACCAGCCGCAGCATGGAGCCCACCGCTCCGAAGACATGGCCGGGCGAGCCGCCTCCGTTGGCCACCAGGGTCCCGGTGGGGGTGAGCGCCCGGCGCAGTCGGCTCAGCGGGCGGTTGCCCACGTTGTCCAGGATCACGTCGTAGCGCACGCGTCCGTCGGTGAAGTCCTGCCGGGCGTAGTCGACGACGTGCGCGGCGCCCAGCGCGGCCACCAGATCGGTGTTGCGGGCGCTGCACACCCCGGTGACCTCCGCGCCGAGAGCCGCGGCGATCTGTACGGCGAACGTGCCGACGCCACCGGCGGCCCCGTTGACCAGCACCCGCTGCCCGGCCCGCGTCCGCCCCACGGTCCGGATGCCGCGCAGGGCGGTCACCGCCCCCATCGGCACGGCCGCGGCCTGCTCGAAGGTCAGGCCGGCGGGCTTGCGCACCAGCAGGTCCGCGGCGGTGAGCGCGTACTCGGCGAAGGAGCCCGGGCAGAAGCCCAGCACCTCGTCGCCGGGCGCGAGTCCGGGTACGTCGGCGCCGACCGCCTCCACCCGTCCGGCCGCGTCGATGCCGGCCACCCGGCACTTCGGCCGGGTCAGCCCCACGCCTCCCATCAGCCGCGCGACATACGGGTCGCCGCGCAGCAGGTGCCAGTCGTAGGGGTTGAGGGCGGCGGCGTGCACCCGTACCAGCACCTGGCCGGCCCCGGCCGTCGGCCGGTCGGTGTCCGCGAGCCGCAGTGTGTCCGGCGGACCGAACCGCTCCTGAACGATCGCCTTCATCAGGTCTCGTCTCCCCGTCACCGCGTGATCACGACTGGGAGGTGTACGGCGTACACCCCAGTCGCACGGTAGGTGTACGCCGTACACCCGTCAAGGGGCGAGGAGGACCGCCGCAGGCATGCGAGGCGTGGTGGATCAGGCCGCGCCCTGGAGCCGTTCGAGGCCGTCCAGGGTCAGGTCCAGCGCGAACTCGAACTCGAACTGGTCGTCGCAGCCCGAGCCGACGACGGACTCCTCGTCGTGGGCGACCGCCATGGCCAGTTCGGCGATGTGGGGATAGCGCGCGGCCATCTCCTCGGGCGGCAGCGCGTCCGGATCCGGCTCGCCGTCGGAGCCCTCCTCGAACAGCTCCTGGGAGAAGCCCAGCAGCCGGCTCCCCATGACGTGCATCGCGTGATGGACCAGGTCGATCGAGAAGCCCCCGGCCCGGAAGATCCCGATCATCGAGTCCAGATAGGCCAGGAGCGCGGGCGTCGGGGCGGACCTCGCCTTCATGCGCGACTCGATGACCGCGGGCGCCCACGGGTGGCGCAGCAGCATGCGGCGGGCCGACAGCACCCGCAGGCGAACGGCGGTCTTCCAGTCGGCGTCGCCGACCGGCGGGTCGATCTCGCCGACGAGGACGTCGATCATGCCGTCCAGCAGCTCGTTCTTGTGGGCCACGTGCTTGTACAACGCCATGGGCACGACACCGAGCGCCTGCGCGATCCGGCGCATGCTGAGCGCGTCGGCTCCGCCTTCGTCGGCCAGGGCGACGGCGGCACTCAGCACCCGCTGTCTGCTCAAGGGTGCGCGGGGCTGCGCGGCGGTGCCGACCTGCGTGGCCATCTCCACCATCCCCTTCCGTGCGGGCGGGCCGCGGAGCCGACCCTCGTCCCCGTCGACGAAGGTACAACGTCCGTGGCCACCGATGAGTTCGGCGTCTCGCGTCGGTCATACGGGGGACGGTGCCGACGCGGCCGGAACCGTCCCGGGTGCCGTTGTCAGTGCCCCCGGCTAAGGTCCGCAGAACCGACCCGCCGCCTCTTTCAGGAGGATTCCATGGCTTCTCGACTCAACCCCTACATCAACTTCGCCGGTGACGCCCGGCAGGCGCTGGAGCTCTACAAGGAGGTCTTCGGCGGCACCCTGTCGCTGAACACGTACGGCGACTTCGGCCAGGCCGACGCCCCGGGCTCGGCCGGCGCGGACAAGATCATGCACGGCATGCTGGAGGCTCCCAACGGCTTCACCCTGATGGCCGCGGACACCCCGCCCGGGATGGACTTCACCGTCGGCAACAACATCTCCGTGAGTCTGAGCGGGGACGACGACGCGGAGCTGCGCGGCTACTGGGACAAGCTGTCCGCCGCCGGCACGGTGTCGGTGCCGCTGGACAAGCAGATGTGGGGCGACGTGTTCGGCATGTGCACGGACCGCTTCGGCATCACCTGGATGGTCGACATCACCGCGGCGCAGGGCTGAGACCGAGACCGGGTACGAGGCCGGCCGCCCAGGCGTCGGCCTCGCCCCGGCCGGCCTCGACGCGGGCGCCTCACGCCGGGCGGCGCCCCTGGAGCGAGGCGGCGACGAGTTCCTCCGCGACGCGGCGCGCGATGCCGTCGGGGCAGGGCGCGGCCAGCCCGAGGACGATGTGCCGGAAACCGGCGTCGACCGCTTCGGCGATCGCGTGCCGGGTCGCGTCGGGGTCGTCGCAGGAGACCTGGAGCACGATCGAACGCGTGATGGCGGCCGGATCGCGCCCGATCTCGACACAGTGGCGGTCGAGCAGTGCGCTGCGCTCGACGGCGTCGGCGATGTCGCCGCCCGGGATGTTCCACAGGTCTGCGTGCTCGGCGACCACGCGCAGCGTCGCGGCGGCCGTCCGCCGACGAGAAAGGGCGGGTGGGGGCGTCGGACCGGTTCGGGGTTGCCGAAGGCGCCGACCGGCTGGACATGGGCGCCGCGGAAGTCGAACGGTTCGGTCTCGATCCACAGCCGCCGGATCACCGTGCACGCCTCGGCGAGGCCGTCCACGGCGTGGGCGGTGTCGTGGAAGGGCAGACCGTGGGCTTCGTACTCGCGCCCGGCCAGG
>NZ_JBFAKW010000230.1:0-6164 GCF_040655955.1 Streptomyces sp. NPDC050263
GCCCTGAACGCCTTCGACATCACCTTCGACGGCCGACTCTCAGCAGCCCGTCAGTAGCCCCAACACCCTGGTTACACCGCTCGTTTGACAGACCCGATCTTCGAGGTGTTCACAGGTCGTTGCCGGCGTAGGAGAGGTTGAAGCTTTTGTTGGTCAGGGGGAAGTCCGGGACGATCGTGTCCGCGAGGGCGACCGGCAGGGCGGGCCAGTTGAAGAAGGAGGGGTCGACCGGTTTGACCCGGGTGAGCGTGCCGTCGGAGTTGAGTTCGACGCGGGTGGCGATGGTGCCGCGCCAGCCCTCGACGAGGCCGACTCCGGTGCGCGGACCGGCGTCGGGTGCGGGCGAGGGCGCCAGGACCGCCCGGGGGGCGTCCAGGCCGACGGCGAAGTCCTCGATCAGGGCGAGGGAGGTGTCGATCTCTTCGGCGCGGATGAGGAAGCGGGCCAGGACGTCGCCGCTGTCGTGGACGGGCACGTCGAGGGCGTCGGGGTAGGGCGTGAAGGGGTGGGCGATGCGGGCGTCCAGGGGCAGGCCGCTGGCGCGGGCGACGTAGCCGAGGCAGCCGATCTCGCGGGCGGCGGCCGGGTGCAGGATGGCGGTGCCGGTGAAGCGGTCGCGGACGGTGGAGTGGCCCAGGGCGAGGTCGGTGATCTCGCGGATGTCCGCGCCGATGTTCTTGAGCCGGGCCGGGTCGGGCAGTGCGCGCAGGGTTGCTCCGCCGGGGACGACTCCGCCGCGCAGCAGTCGGTGGCCGGTGGTCTCGTGGTTGAGGCGCAGGAGTTGTTCGCGGATGCGCTGGGCGTGGGTGTTGAGAATGCCGTGGCCGACGTCGTTGCAGAGCATGCCGAGGTCGGCGACGTGGTTGTGGAGGCGTTCCAGTTCCAGGAGGAGGGCGCGGGCGTGTTGGGCCTGGGCCGGGACCTGGGTGTCGGTGGCTTCCTCGACGGCGAGGCAGTAGGCGAGGGCGTGGCCGACGGCGGTGTCGCCGCTGATGCGTTCGGCGAGCGGGAGGCCCGCGGCGACGGTGCGGCCCTGGAAGAGGTTCTCGATGCCCTTGTGGACGAACCAGAGGCGGGCCTTGAGTTTGAGGATGGTCTCGCCGACGACGGAGAAGCGGAAGTGGCCGGGCTCGATGAGGCCGGCGTGGACCGGGCCGACAGGGATCTCGTAGACGCCGTCGCCCTCGACTGCCAGGAAGGGGTAGGGGCCTTCCTGTTCGCCGAAGGCGGGTGGGGGGCCGGCGTCGGGGCGCATGGGGTACCAGCCGCGCGGCCAGTGGAAGTGGCGTACGAGGCGGCGGGGCAGGGGGTGGTCGAGGGGGACGATGCCGAAGAGATCGTGCATCTCGCGTTCGAAGCGGCCTGCGGGGAAGGAGAGGTGGGCGAGGGACGGTACCTCGGGGTGGTCGGGGTGGAGACGGACGTGGAGTTCGGTGCGGGTGTCGGGCGGGCCGGAGGTGAACAGGTACACCACGCGCGGCCCGGTGTCGTCGATGTGCGCGGCGACCAGGGCGAGTCGGTAGCCCTTGGCGAGGAGGTCCTCAGCGTGCTGGGGCAGTGCGGCGGGGCTGATCTGGTACGTCGTGCGCATCGCTGTCAGTGGCCTCCGATCGCCTGGGCGGCGGTGTGCAGCAGATCGGTGAGCGGACCGGTGGCGATGCCCAGTGCGGCGCAGGCCGTCAGGCCCAGCGCCAGGGGCCAGGTCGATGCCGGGCCCTCTTCAACCGGCGTTCCCGGTCCCAGGAGCATGCGGGCGGTGCGGGCGGCGAGCGCGGCGAAGGCGATGAGGACGAGCAGGAGGGCCGCTGCGGTGGCCCAGGCCAGGCCTCCTCCCGCGGCGAATCCGGCGCGGGCGATGCCGAGTTCGGAGGCGAAGAGGCTGAAGGGCGGGAAGGCCATCAGCGCGGCGATCGCGAGCCCGAACGCCCCGGCCGTGGACGGTGTGGTGGCGAGCAGGCCGCGGACGCGGCCGATGCGGGTGGTGCCGGTCAGTTGCAGGACGCGGCCGGAGGCGCAGAAGGCGACAGATTTGGCGAGTCCGTGGCCGGCGATGTGCAGCAGGGCGGCGGACAGGGCGAGCAGGCTGCCGATCCCGGCGGCCAGGGCGATCAGGCTCATGTGTTCCATGCTGGAGTAGGCCAGCATGCGCTTGTAGTCGCGCTGGGCGAGCAGCAGTCCGGCCGCGAGGGCGAGGGTGAGCAGGGCGATCCCGGTGAGCAGGGCGCGGGTGAAGTCGGGGCCGAGGGCGGCGTCGGCGATGACCCGGTAGCGCAGGATCGCGGCGAAGGCGACGGACAGCAGCACGCCGGACATGAGGGCGGAGACCGGGGCGGGGGCCTGGCTGTGGGCGTCGGGCAGCCAGGCGTGCAGCGGGATCAGGCCCGCCTTGGCGCCGAAGCCGAGGACGATCAGGGTGATGCCGAGCCGGGTGACGGCCGGGTCGAGGCGGTCGGCGCGGGCGACGAGGGTGGGCCAGTCCAGCGCCCACGCCTCGGCGATGCCGGCCTGCCGGGCGGCGTAGTAGACAAGGACGGTGCCGAGGAAGGCGAGTGCGATGCCGGCCGAGCAGATCACGACGTACTTCCAAGCGGCCTCGACCGAGGTGCGGGTGCGACGGTGGCCGACGAGGAAGGCGGTGACGATGGTGGTGGCCTCGACGGCGACCCACAGCACGCCGAGGTTCGCCGTCACCACGGCCAGGCACATGGCTGCCAGGAACGCCTGAACGAGGACGTGGTAGCGCCGCACCGCCCGCGCCGATGCCCGTCCGGCGGCCCGCTCGCCCGCCAGGTATGCGGGGGCAGAGGCGCAGGCGATCAGCGCGACGGCGCCGACGACCAGCAGCATCCACGCGGTCAGCGCGTCAGCGCGCAGAAGACCGGAATACGCCGACCGCGGACCGTCCTCGACAACAGCCGCTGCCAGCAGACTCCCGCAGACAAGGATCGCGACCGGAGAGGCGAGGGCGCCCCAGGCGGACGGATACCGCTGCGGAGCCGCCTGCGTCTCGGGGGCCTCCACGACCAGGACCGCTCTTTCCCTGGGCACCTGTCGAGGCACGGTCGCGACTACGGCGGGCCGCCGGACACGCAGGCCGGCCAGCGCGTACACGCCTGCGACGGCGAGCGGGAAGGCTGCGGGTGCGGTGAGGAGGAGCGCGGACGCGGTGAGGGTCATCAGTCGTGCAGCTCCCGCAGGTCGTCGATGTCGGTGGTGCCGAACGCCTCCCGCATCCGGGTGGTGAGGATCTGCAGGACGAGGACCGCGAGGAGGACGTCGAAGGAGACGCCGAGTTCGACGATGAGCGGTACTCCGGAGGCGGCCAGGAAGGCGGTGGCGGTGATGCCGTTGTCGAGGAGAAGGAAGCCCACGACCTGGGCGAGGGCCCTGCGCCGGGTCACCAGGACGAAGAAGCCGATCAGGACGACGGCGAGGCCGACGGGCAGGGCGCGGGTGGCGGGGGTCGGGTTCAGCGCGGTCAGGGGCCGGGCGACGGCGTAGGCCAGCAGGGTCAGCAAGGCGGCGGTCAGCAGCGAGGCGGCGACGTTGACCAGGGGCTGCGTCTCGCGCGTCTCCGCGCCGCCGGTGTCGTAGCGCTGCCGGTCCTGGGTGAGGGCTGCCAGGGCGCGCCGCATGAGGAGAGGCAGGACGCCCGCTCTCAGCACCCCGACGCCGACGCCGACGGCGATCAGGTCCCAGCGCTCTTCGTGTGCGCCGAGCAGGACGGCGATGGCTGCGAGGGCGATGCCCTGTGCGGCGAAGACCCGGACGATCGCGGCGAGTTCGCGTCGCCACAGCACGATCACTGCCGCGAGCAGGAAGGCGCCGCAGGCCAGGTCCAGGAGCTGGGTGTACAGGCCGCTGCTCATGAGGCTCCGGTCAGGAAGTAGGAGGCGGCCACCGCGAGCAGCGCCAGCAGGAAGGACCCGGCGAGCAGCTCCGGCACCCGGAACAGCCGTACCTTGGCCCAGAAGACCTCGGCCGCCGCCAGCACCGCGCCCAGGGCAGCGGCCTTCACCGCGAACAGCACCAGCGCGATCGCCAGGGCAGACCAGGAGGCGCTGGTGGCGATGCCCCAGGGCATGAACAGCGAGGACAACAGGCCCAGGAGCAGAGTGAGGCGCATCTGGGTGCCGAACTCGACCAGTGCCAGGTCGGGGCCGGCGTACTCCAGGACCATCGCCTCATGGATCATCGTCAGTTCGAGGTGGGTGGAGGGATTGTCCACGGGGATCCGCCCAGTCTCCGCGAGGACGGCGACGGCGAGCGCGGCGGTGGCCAGCAGCCCGGCCGGGGAGGCGAGACGGGCGGGCTCGTCGACGGCACCAGTGACGATGGCGGGGATGTTGGTGGTTCCGGCCGGTATCGACAGGGCGAACACCGCCAGCAGGATGGTCGGTTCCACCAGCGCGGCCACCGTCATCTCCCGGGAGGCGCCCATCCCGCCGAACGCGGTGCCGGTGTCCAGCCCGGCCAGGGCGAGGGCCAGGGTGCCCAGCGCGATGAGCGCCACGACCAGGATGAGGTCGGCGTGGGCGCTGACGGGGGTGTCGGTGGACAGCAGCGGGACGAGTGCGGCGGCGACCATGGTGGTGGCGACCAGCAAGGCAGGCGCGGCACGGAAGGCGGGCCCTGTGCCCACGGGGGTGATCGGCTCCTTGCGCAGCAGCTTGCGGGCGTCGCGCCAGGGCTGCAGCACCCCGGCCCCGGCCCGGCCCTCGAGTCGGGCGCGCACCTGACGCATCCATCCGGTCAGCAACGGCGCTCCGGCGCCGACCACGACGATCTGGCCGGCCACGGCCGCGTATCCGACAGCGCTCATTGGTCCGCTCTCACCAGCCCACCGCCAACATCACCAGCACGACGACCAGTCCGACGAAGCCGTAGCCGAGATACAGGTGCACGCTTCCGCCCGCCAGCCGCCGGGCCGCCTGCCCGGTGCCGGCTAGAGCCCGCAGCACAGGCTCGTACAGCCGATGTTCGATCCGGTCGGGCACCCGGTGCTGGAAGCGCACCCGCTCCACGAGATACACCGACTCGCGCACCGGCGTGACGTTCACGTCCTGCTCAGGTGCGAGGACGTCGTCGAAGACCCGCTGCAACGGCTCCGCGAACGAGGTCGCCGTATAGGCCATGCGCGGGCTCGGCGCCCCGCCGCCGCAGTCCCACAGCCGGACGTTCACCCGGCGCCGCCTGCGCTGGTACAGCCGGGGCAGCCCCACGGCCAGGATGAGCGCGGCGGTCAGGGCGGACACCACCCACAGTGGCGACAACGTCGCGGAGACCTCGATGAGCCGCACGCGCAGGCCGCCGCCCGACACGGCTGCGCTTCCCGGCAGCCCCGTCGCACCCACCGCCCGGTCCAATCCGTCTCCCAGCAGCCCCGGCACCAGCGCCAACGCCCCGCACGCGACCGCGAGCAGTCCCATCCCGGCCAGCATCAGGGGCGGCGCCTCTTTCGCCTCGCCAGCCGGCCGGCTGCGCGGCCGGGCGAAGAAACCCACGCCGAGCGCCTTGACGAACACCGCCGCCGCGATCCCGGCCGACAGCGCGATCAACGCCACCGACAACGGCAGAACGACGGCCACGGCGACGCCGGGCACCTGCAAGCCGTGGATCAGCAACTGCAGGAGCAGCCACTCGCTGATGAAGCCGTTGCCCGGCGGCAGCGCCACGGCGCCGAGCGCGGCCAGCGCGAACAGCCCGGCCGTGGCAGGCATCCGCGCCCGCAACCCGCCCAACTGGTCGAGGTCGCGCACCCCGGTGGCACGCAGCACCGAACCGGCCGCGCAGAACAACAGGGCCTTGAAGGCGGCGTGGTTGACCACGTGCAGCAGGGCTGCCGCCAGGGCCAGCGCCGCGAGCGGCTTGTCGCCGTAGGCGGCGAACAGTCCGGACGCTCCCACGCCGATCAGGACCAACCCCATGTTCTCGCTCGTCGAGTAGGCCAGCAGCCGCTTCAGGTCCGAGGCCATCGCCGCCTGCAGGATCCCGTACACCGCACTCGCGCCGCCCACCGCCATCAGCCCCAGCCACCACCACGCCGGCCCGCCACCCAACAGGTCTAGCCCCAATGCCGTGTAGTTAGCGCTCGCTGTCGAGTGTCAAGGGGTGCGGGTGGTCAGGATGTCGATGCTGATGGTGGCTTTGTAGCTGGTTCGGTC
>NZ_JBFAKW010000231.1:0-6137 GCF_040655955.1 Streptomyces sp. NPDC050263
GGCGCACGGCCGCAGGGGCAGCCGTGCGCCGGTGACGTTCGGTCGGGTCAGGACAGGTCACGGGGCGCTGTCGAGGTGGTCGGCGACCAGCGCGGCGAACTCGTCGGGGGTGGCGAGGCGAATGCCGAGGGACTCGGCCTTGACCCGCTTGGATCCGGCGTTCTCTCCGGCGACGACCAGGGTGGTCTTCTTCGAGACGCTGGAGGAGGAGCGGCCGCCGGCGCGCTCGATGAGCTCGTTCATCTGGTTGCGGCTGAGCTTCTCCAGTGCCCCGGTCATCGCGCCGGTGACCACGACGGTCATCCCGGCCAGCGCCCCGCCCGCGACCTCCGCCCCGCCCGCGACCTCCGCCGCGTGCGCGCCCTCCGAGCCGTCGCCTTCGACTTCGCCGCCGCCTTCGGCAGTCTCGGTCGTCGTCGTCGGCGGGGCGGGCGGGGTGGCGCCCGGCTCGGTCATGTTCACACCCGCCGCGGCGAGCTTGTCGATGAGCGGGGCGAGTTCGACGAGTTCGGCGACGATGGACGGGGCCTTCTCCGTGCCGATGCCGTCGACCTGCTGGATCGCCTCGGCGTCGGCGGCCCGCAGGTGGTCCATGGTGGCGAAGTACCGGGCGATACGGCGGGACATGGAGCGGCCGGTGCCGCGGACGCCGAGCGCGCACAGCACCCTCGACAGCGGCTGCGCCTTGGCCGCGCCGATCGCGGCGAGCAGGTTGTCGGTGCTGGTCTCCCCCATCCGCTCCAGCCCCAGCAGCTGCTCACGGGTGAGGGCGAACAGGTCGGCCAGGTCCGCGACCAGGCCCGCTTCGACGAGTTGGACGACGCGGGTGTGGCCGAGGCCCTCGATGTCGAGCTGGTCACGGCCCGCGGCGTAGGAGAGGGAGGCGACGAGGTGGCAGTCGCGGCCGTTCTCACAGCGCCAGCGCTGCTCGCCGGTGTCGATGCCCGAGCCGCACCGCGGGCACGTCTCGGGGAAGACGATGGGCTGTTCGTCGCCGGTGCGCAGATGGGCGACGGGGGCTTCGACGCGTGGGATGACGTCGCCCGCCCGGTGGACCATGACATGGTCGCCCAGCCGAAGGTCGCGGCGGGTGATGTCGGCCGGGTTGTGGAGAGTGGCGTAGGTGATGGTGGAGCCGTCGATCTCCACCGGCTCCAGGACGGCGCGGGGGGCGATGATGCCGGTGCGGCCCACGTTCCACTCCACCGCCAGCAGCCGGGTGATCTTCTCCACGGCCCGCAGCTTGTACGCGGTCGCCCAGCGCGGGGCCCGCGAACCCGATCCGGCGGCCTGCTGGTCGGCCGCCAGGTCGGCCTTGACGACGATCCCGTCGATCCCGAACGGCAGCGAGGCGCGCAGGGCGGCGATCTCCGTCACCCGGGCCAGGACCTCGTCGACCGTGTCGGCGGTGACGCCGGGCACGGCGGTGGTGGCCGTGGTGTTCACCCCGTACGCGGCCGCCCGGGCCATGAGCTCGCTGTGGGCGCACTGCGCCAGCGTCTCGGCCGCCGCCGGCTCGGTGTCGGCGAGGGGCAGCAGGCCGTAGCCGAAGAAGGTCATCGGGACGGTGTAGGCGCGTTCTCTGGCACGCAGGGTGCCGGCGGCGGCGTTGCGCGGGTTGGCGAACGGCGCGCCGCCGTGCGCGGTGCGTACCTCGTTGGCGTGCTCGAACTGCTCGGTCGTCATCAGGACTTCGCCGCGCACCTCCACGGTGACCGGCTCCGCCAGCTCGTCCGGCAGCCCGACGACGGTGCCGATCGCGTGCGAGACGTCCTCCCCTGCCGTCCCGTCGCCCCGGGTGATCAGCCGCGTCAGTCGGCCACGGGTGTAGCGGGCCGCGATCGCCAGACCGTCCAGCTTCGGCTCCACGCTGTAGCGCGCTGCCTCCCGGCCGATGCGCCGGGTCAGCGAAGCGGTCCAGGCGGTGAACTCCTCGGGCGAGAACACGTTGTCCAGGCTCAGCATCGGCGCCGTGTGCGGGACGTCGCCCTCCACGGCGCCGCCGGCCACCTTCCCGGTCGGCGAATCGGCCAGCACCTGTTCGGGGTGCTCGGCCTCCCACACCGCGATGGCCCGCACCAGCCGGTCGTAGGCGTCGTCGTCCAGCCCCGACGTACCGGCCGCGTAATAGGCGGCCGACGCCTTCACCGCATCCTCGACCGCCTGCGCGTAGGCGACGGCATCCACAATCACTGCACCGGGTGTAGTCATGGCCGACATCCTGCCTCCCACCACTGACAACGCCCCGGAACGCCGGTGCGGCCGACGCTGCGGCGGCCTACCGGGACGTCACCGACCGGCCGCCTTCGCCGCGTACGTGTCGACGGCCTGATCCTGTACTCGTGACACCACATCTCGGGTGTCGCCGGTGCCCATCGTGAGCACCACGTGGTAGCGGTCGCCGACGAGCAGGACGAAGTTCTCCGCGTAGACCTCCCGCCCGTCGTCGGCCGTCCAGGTGAACGTGCCTTCGGCCATGGCACTGTCCCCGACGTCGATCCGCCGCATTCCGGTCGACGTGGCCCACGTCGAGTCCCGGTAGGCGGCCAACTCCGCCTCGACCTCCTTCTGATACGTGACGGGGTCGTCGGAGCCCGTGGCAGTGGTGTCGCGTCCGGGGACGACGATCAATGTGCAGTCGTCGCCCTTCGTGTACGTGTACTGCCCGTCGCCGTTCTTGTCGTGCCGTTGCCAGCCGGCCGGAACCTGGATGCTGAACTCCGGCTCCTGGACGTGCGCATACCCCTTCGCCGCCTTCACCGCCGTCGACGCCGTCTGTGGCGTCGCGGTCGGTCGCCCCGAGCCGGCGTTCGACTCGGCCGTCGTCGAACTGCCCGACGTCGGCTTGCCCTGCGTCGGCTCGTCGCCGTCGTCGCCCAGCAGTTGCACTCCGAGCGGAGTGACCACCAGCAGGACGGCCGCGGCAGCCGCTCCCAGCCATCGACGCCGTTGCCCCAGCGGTCCGCCGGCCCGTGCGATCGCCTGCTCCGGCTGCTCCGGCTGATCGGGCGGCTCGACCTGCTCCGGGTGCTCCGGCGGCTCGACCGTCTGCGGTTGCTCTGGAGGCTCGACCGTCTGCGGTTGCCCAGGAGGCTCGACCGTCTGCGGTTGCTCTGGAGGCTCGACCGTCTGCGGTTGCCCAGGAGGCTCGACCGTCTGCGGTTGCCCAGGAGGCTCGACCGTCTGCGGTTGCCCAGGAGGCTCGACCGTCTGCGGTTGCCCAGGAGGCTGGGGCTGCTCCGGTTGTTTCGGCTGCTCCGGTTGTTTCGGCTGCTCCGGCTCGGAGGCCGCCCGGTTGCGCACCAGGGCGATGTTGTGGCCCGCGTTGCGGGCCCGCTGCTGGGGAAGGGGACGGGCCTTCGCTTCCAGCTCCCTGCGCACGTGCCAGAACAGGGTCTCCATCTCCAGCAGGTCCGAACCGTGCGGGATCCCATGGTCCATGGCCTTGAGGAGTTCGCCGGTGAACGCGGTGTGTCTCTCCTTCGCCGGGGCCCAGGCCAGTTTGGTCTCCGCGGAGGCGGTCATCAGGTAGGTGCCCTCGACCACGGCATGGTCGGCCATCTCGACCGGCGCTCCCATGTGCCCGACCAGCGCCCGCCCGCTGTAGCAGCAGTCCAGGATCACCACTTTGCTCGTGGCCGTGGACACCTCGACCAGTTCGTGGCGCAGGGCCTCGTACGGCACCGCCCAGTGGAGCCGCCCGGCGTGCGACTCCGGGAGGGCCAGATAGAGGTCGCCCTTCGGGGAGACGAGCCCATGGCCGGCGAAGTACACCAACAAGGCGTCCTCAGCCTCGGCCACGGCGGCCTGCACGGCGTCCAGCACGGCCGCCGGGGCCTGCGGGTTCAGCAGGACCCTGCAGTGGTCCGGGCCACGCAGGCCCCACAGCTCGGGGTCGCTCAGCAGCGCCGCCAGATCGTTGACGTTGTTGGTCACCGACGGAAGTCCGGGCAGGAGGCTGTAGCTGTCCACTCCGACGACCACGGCACGGGATTTCGCCGGGTCGGGCAGCGGTCTCACGCGTCGCTCCCCGCCCCGTCGCCGGTTGCGTTCCCCGTCCCGTCGCCGGTTGCGTTCCCCGTCCCGCCGCCGGTTGCGTTCCCCGTCCCGCCGCCGGACTCGCCCGTCGCGTCGTCGGCAGGGTCACCGGCGGAGGCCGAGGCGAGCGCCTCCACGATGCGGCGGATCGTGTCCTCCGACGCGTCGTGGACGGTGATCGAACCGCCGCCGACGCTGATGGTGATCGGCGGAGCGGCCGGGCGCGCGGTGCGCCAGGCCGCGTAGGACAGCGCCAGGTTCAGGGCCGTGAGGCCCTGGCCGAGAACCATGTCGATGATCTCGACCGTTCCCATGGTGGTGACCGACTGTTCGCGCGGCACCAGTTCCAGCACCGAGTGGCGTCGGACGTCCGAGTCCTGGCGCAGCCACCGGTACAGATCGGGGACCGTCCCGTGGTCGTCCTCGGCGGTCGTCTCGATCCGGATCCGCATGTTCTCCCCCTGCCGTTCCCTCGCACGCCCACGATAGGGAAGGCCTGACGTGCAGGCAGTCGCAACTCGACTCTTCGTCCGTCGACTTGACGCGCCATCATATAGTTGCCGAACGGCACGCGGTGATCCCTTGTCCCACGCCGCGCGGCCGGAGACCCCACTGGAAAGGCACGACCCTGCGGAACGAACCGCACAGCCGCACCGACGACGCGTCCGCCGCCCTGTCCTCGCCCCGCCGGTCGGCGTTCTCCCCCGCGGCCGACGTCATCGGCTCGGAACTCGACCTGCGGATGACCGGCAGCCATGTCGTGCACGCGCTGACCCCCGGCTTCTGCGACGCGGCCTCCGTGTTCCTCCTGGAGCGCTGGCGGGTCGAGGAGCACGCGCACGTCGGCGTGGACCCGCCCCGGATCGAGGCGCGCCGGATCGCACTGCGCGTCGGGCCGGGCGCACTGGAGGACTGGGAGAGGATGCTGCCGGTCGGCGAGGTGCTCGCCTTCCCTCGCGACACGCCCCACGCTCGTGCGCTCGCCGCCGGGCACGCGCAGGTCCTCGACGCTGTGGACCCGCACACGTCCGAGCGGCTCATCGCCTCCGGGGACGGTGCGGCGCGTACCGTCGACCTGCTGCGGGTGGCGTCCTTCCTCGTCGTGCCGCTGCGGCTGCGGGACGTGGCGATCGGCTTCGTGACCTGTACGCGAGGACCGGACCGGGCGTCGTTCACCCCCGCGGACGTGGCCGCCGTGGAGGCGCTGGCCGCGCGGGCCGCCGTCGCCCTGGACAACGCGCGCCGGTACGAGCGCGAGCGGCGCACCGCGCTGGCCATCCGCAACAGTCTGCCGGCCGGCACGGCCCAGGAGTTCGAGGGCTGCCGCACCGCGCACGGCTGTCTGCCCGCGGGGCAGGGCAACCTCGTCGGCGGTGACTGGTCCGATGTGCTGCGACGGCCGGGTGACCGGGTGAGTCTGATCGTCGGGGACGCCATGGGGCACGGTCCGGAGTCGGCCGTAGCGATGATCCAACTGCGCACCGCGGTCCGTACGTTGGCGGCGCTCGACATCCCGGCGGCCGATCTCATAGGCCGACTCGACACGCTCGCCGGGGACTCCCCCGGCGTCTCCTTCGCGACCTGCATCTACGCCGAGTGGGACGCCCGGCAGCGCACCTGCACACTGGTCGGGGCGGGCCACCCGCCCCCGCTGCTGCGCGGCCCGGACGGTCTGACGGCCCCCGTCACGCTGACCGGGGCGGGACTGCCCCTCGGCCTCGGTGCGGGCAGCTATGAGGAAACCGTGCTGAGCGTGCCGGATCCGGCTCTGCTGGTGCTCTACAGCGACGGTCTGGTCGAGTCCCGGGACGCCGACATCGACCAGGAGATCAGCCGCCTCGCGCGGACGGTGGACGCGGCGGCCGCCGTCGAGCCGGTCGGCGGCGACGGTCAGGACGCGCTGCCGTCGCTGCCGTCCCTGTGCCATCGGCTCCTGCACGCGCCCTCCGGCGCGGCCGGAGCCGACGACCGCACCCTGCTGCTGGCCGAACTCACGCCCGTCGGCTGCTAGTGCCGCGGCAGGCAACGTTTGCCCGTCAAGGAGCGGCGTCCGGTGCGTGCTCTCGGTGTGCCGGCCGGAAGTCCTCGTACTGGACGTA
>NZ_JBFAKW010000232.1:0-6034 GCF_040655955.1 Streptomyces sp. NPDC050263
CTCGTACTGGACGTACTTGGGCTTTCGGCCGGTGCGGCGAGAGTGCGTGCCGGGCGTCGCGACGGGGCGAACGTTGCCTGCCGCGGCACTAGCGGTGGCTGCTTGACGACTTAGGTCCGTGCGATGTCTGGATAACTCGCCGTCACGACAGTTTGGTTTGCTAGCCTGTGGCGATGGACGAGGCGTTGGACGAGGGGCCGTTCTTTCACGGCACAAAGGCCCAGCTGCGGGTGGGAGATCACCTCACCACCGGTTTCCGTTCCAACTACCGGCCTGAAATCGTGATGAACCACATCTACTTCACCGCGTTGCGCGACGGCGCGGGACTCGCCGCCGAACTCGCCGTCGGCGGCGGGGCCCCGCGAGTGTACGTCGTCGAACCGACCGGAGAGTTCGAGAACGATCCAAACGTCACCGACAAGAAGTTCCCTGGCAATCCCACCCGCTCTTATCGCAGCAGGGAATCGCTCCGGATCGTTGGTGAGGTCACCGACTGGACGCGCCAGACACCCGAAGCTCTCCAGATGTGGCGAGACCGGCTGGCCGCAATCCGTCTGGATGACCGCGCTGAAATCATCAACTAAGGGCAATCCGTTGCGTTAAGCATTGTCCCGTAAATGATCGACGGCGTGCTGGCTGACCTGCTTGTCTTCTCGGGCACCCGGCGAGGGTGAGATTGTGCAGGCGGGCGATACCGAGCATGGCGTGATGGACGCCGTCGCGGCGTTGAAGAGGCGGTCGGCGTGCAGAGCGGACCGTGGCCGTCTACTGTAAGAACCTGCTGCTGAAACCGACATACCAAGGTATGAGCGGCTGGATTGTGCGGAGCCCGGAGCCCCGGGGATGGGGGAGTCGGCATTCCCAGCGGACATCGGACACATCACTGCGGTAGGGACGGCGAATATTCACGCCTTACCCAACGACCCTCAACGCCGCCAGTCACACAAACATCCCAGAGCACCTACTACCTAGATCAGATGCCCTCCGAGTCCGGATGCCGACCATGTTCCCCAACCTCCCTACCGGGCTGGGGAATTGATCTCCGTCCATGGGATTGAGCATGGACACTGCTAGACACTACCGTCGCAAGTACATCGGTCGGGGGCGGTGGAGGCGGACATGACTACGGTGCGCGGCTCTGACTCCGCGAGCCGACCGGTCCGGCGTGCCGAAGACACGACAGGCGCCGCGCGTGACGCCGGTGCGTGGCGCAGGCCGGTGCGGGCTGCCAAGGGGATCGGGGGTGTTGTCGGGGCCGTCTGCGTCTGGGAGATCCTGCGCGCCACCTCGGTCCTCCCGGAGACCAACGCTCCGTCCGTGGGCGCGATCTCGTCCGCGCTGTTCAACGAGATCAGCGAGGGTTCGCTTGCCACGGCCGCGGCGCAGACCACGTACGCGTGGGCCGTCGGCTTCGCCACCGCGGCGTCGATCGGCGTACTGCTCGGCACGCTGGTGGGACTTTCGCAGTGGGCGGATGCGGCCACCGGGCCGCTCTTCAACTTCCTTCGGCCGATTCCGGCGGTGGCGCTGGTACCGGTGGCCATCGTGCTGCTGGGACTCGGGCTGCGCATGCAGACCTTTCTCATCAGCTTCGCCTCGGTGTGGCCGGTGGTGTTCAACACACGTTACGGCGTGCGGAACGTGGATCCTCTCCACCTCGACAGCGGGCGGATCCTGGGACTGCGCCGGCTCGCTCTCGTCCGGCGCGTCGTCCTGCCCGGCGCATTGCCGGCCGTCTTCACAGGACTGCGGCTGGCCGCGTCCATCGCGGTGGTCGTCACCGTGGTGAGCGAACTGGTCGCCTCCGGTACCGGCCTGGGGCACTATGTCGACCTGCACCAGCAGGTCGGCGACATGCCCGAGGCGTACGCGGGGATCGTCGCCGCCGGGACGATCGGGTATCTCGTCAACGCCGCCGTTCTCGCGGCCGACCGCCTGACCGTCCGCTGGCGCGCCATCACGGTGGGAGGCGACCGGTGAACCGCGTCCAGGGTCGGTCCCGCGGAGTCCGCCAGGCTCGCCGGGCCGTCGGCGTACTGACCACCCTCGCGGTACTGGGTATGTGGGAGGCGGTGGGGCGATCGGGCTCCGTCATGTTCCTGGAGCCCTTCTCCGGCGCCGCACGCGGAGCCTGGGACCTCGTCTCCGGCCCCGGTCTGCGCCAGGACGTGCTGCCGTCGGCCACTCGTACCGTGGTCGGCTTCTTCGTCGGATCGTCGCTCGGCGTCGCAGCCGGCCTCCTGCTCGGTCACTTCCGTGCACTCGACCCGTGGGTACGCCCGGTCCTGGAGTTCCTCAGGGCCGTGCCTCTCCCCGCCGTGCTCCCCGTGGCGGTGCTCGCCTTCGGTCCGAACTCCGGTACGCGGGTGGGCCTGATCGCGCTCGGAGCCCTGTGGCCCGTCCTGCTCAACACCATGGACGGGGCTCGGACGGTCGACGCGGGTTTCGTGGACGCGGCGCGTGCGGCGCACGTCGGACGGTGGCGGGTGGTGAGCCGGGTGATCTTGCCGGCCTGTCTGCCGCAGGTCTTCGCGGGTCTGCGGATCGCCCTCGGCATCTCACTGATCATGATGGTGATCAGTGAGATGGTCGCCTCGACGAGTGGTCTGGGCTTCTTCATACTGCAGGCCCAACGAGCGTACGCCTTCCAGGACATGTACGCCGGCGTCCTCGTCCTGGGCCTGCTCGGTGGCCTGTTCACCCTGTTGTTCACCGTTGTCGAGTACCACGTGCTGGCCTGGTACGAGGGACAGAAGGGAATCGGCCGTGGCTGAGGGGGATCTCGCCCGGGACACCGGGGCGACGTCCGGGCGCAGTGTGCTGGAGGTGGACCGGCTGGCGAAGGTGTACGCCGCGTCCCGCTCGTCCGCCACCGGCACCGAGGCGATCGCCGACCTGACGTTCAGCGCCGCCCGGGGTGAGTTCGTGGTGCTGGTCGGCCCCTCCGGATGCGGCAAGACGACACTGCTGCGCTGTCTCGCCGGACTCGACAGGCCGTCCTCCGGTGCGATCCGGCTGGACGGGCGGGCCGTGCAAGACGTACAGCATTCCCTCGCCGTGGTCTTCCAGGAGTACACGCGCAGCCTGTTCCCCTGGCTCTCCGTGCGCCGCAACGTCGAGTTCGGGCTGCATGCCCTGCCCCGCCGGGAGCGCACCGCACGGGTGGCCGACTCTCTGGGGCACGTCGGGCTCACCGAGTTCGCGGACCACTATCCGTGGCAGTTGTCCGGGGGCATGCAGCAGCGCGTGGCGATCGCCCGGGCCATCGCCTCCCGGCCGTCCTATCTGCTGATGGACGAGCCCTTCGCCTCCGTGGACGCCCAGACCCGTGCCCAACTGGAGTCCATGGTGCTGGATTTGTGGCGTGAGTTCGGCTGGACCGTCCTGCTCGTCACCCACGACATCGACGAGGCGATCTTCATGGCGGACCGGGTGCTGGTCCTGTCACGGCGTCCCAGCCGAGTGCTGCGCACCGTGACGGTGGACCTCGATCGGCCCCGCGATCAGGTGGAGACACGGGCCCTCCCGGAGTTCCAGCAGTACCGCAAGGAGATCTTCGGACTCATCGGCACAGCGGGATGAACGTCCACCCGCGCTCCCACTTCTGTCCCGGCTGAACAGCCCGGGTACATAGGAGGCACTCGTGAAACGGTTCCTGCCCGTGTTGCTCGCACTTCCCCTGCTGCTCGCCACCGCTTGCGGTGACGACTCGCCCTCCTCCTCCTCGTCCTCCGGAGGCCTCACGAAGATCACTGTTGCCAACGCGGCGGTGATCAACTCCGCCTCCTTGGTACTGGGCGTCGAGAAGGGTTTCTTCCGCTCTGAGGGCCTGGACGTGAAACTCAAGGACACCCCGCCCGCTTCGACACAGGCCGCCGTCGTCAGCGGCGACGCGCAGTTCGGCTTCACCAATGTGCCGGCCATCCTCGTCGGCGCCTCCAACGGCCTTCCGGTGCGGATCGTGGGCCCGGCCGGCAAGTTCGCCCGCGACAACGACAAGGTGCACATCCAGGTCGTCGTACCGAAAGACTCCTCGGTCCGCTCCGCCAAGGACTTGGAGGGCAAGAAAGTCGCGGTGGACACCCTCTACCAGCTGCCCCACCTGAGCTTCATCGTCTCGGCGCGGAAGACCGGTGTGGACACGGACACGATCAAGTTCGTGGAGACGCCGTTCTCGGCCATGGCCGACGCGCTCGCCAAGGGCCAGGTCGACGCCGCCGACCTGGCGGAACCCTTCCTGTCGGCAGCACTGCAGAAGGGAGACCGCAGCGTCCTGTCCAACGGCTCCGGCTTCGAACCGGAGACCGTGCAGACCATGTGGATCACCTCCGCCTCGTACCTGGCAGGGAACAAGGCCACGGTCGACAAGTTCACGCGGGCGCTGAAGCAGTCCAACGCATACGCCGCCACCCACGACACCGAAGTCCGACAGGCCATCACCACGTACACGAAGACATCCGAGCAGCAGAGCAAACAGCTCCTGATGCCGCACTTCTCGGCCACGACGGACCGCGACAACTTCCAGACGTACCTCACGACCATGAAAGACCTGAAGGTCATCAAGAACGACGTCGATCTGGACGAACTCTTCATCAGGTAGCCCCGCTGCTTCGGTGGACGTGGTGTTTTCGAGGTCGTCCCCGAGGCTCACCATCGGCGGCGGGGTCCCGCGGAGGTCTGCCGAACCCGTTCCCCGTGTGCCGGCCATGTGCCGAGCGCCCGAATTGAGGAGCCGTGAGGATGACAGCGTCCACTGCCGCACCGCCGAGGATCGCCGTGCTGGGCGGCGGTGTCGGTGGCCTCGCCACGGCGGGGTTCCTGCGCCGCGCTGGGCTGCCGAGCACCGTGTACGAGCAGGCCCCCCGTCTCACGGAGGTGGGTGCCGGGATACTGGTGGCGCCGAACGCCGCCCGTCAGCTCCGCAGACTGAAGGTGCTCGACGTGTTCCGCGAGCGGGCGGTGCGGCTCGACACAGGCTGGGAGTTCAGGCGCTGGCGGGACGGGACGGTCCTGTCCTCGGAGGACCTGTCAGCCGCCTGTGAACGGCTCTACGGCGAGCACACCTACACCGCGCACCGGGCGGACCTGCTGACCGCCCTCCTGTCATCCGTGCCGGACGACAGCGTCCGGCACGGTCACGAATGTATCGGCCTGGACCACGAGGGCGACGCGCTGCGGCTCCACTTCACCCATGGGAGACAGGCCGAGGCCGACGTCGTGATCGGCGCCGACGGGCTCCACTCCGTCGTGCGCGGCACGCTCTTCGGCACATCACCCGCGACCTACTCGGGTCTCTGCGCCTTCAGGGCCCTGGTGCCCGCCGAGCGGGCCCCGCGCTTCGCCCGCCGCCAGGCCCAGACGCTGTGGATCGGTCCCGACCACCACCTGGTCCACTACCCGGTCTCAGCAGGTGCGCTGGTCAACCTGGTTGCTGTCGCGCCCGCGGGCGACTTCACCGGCGCGTCCTGGGCGGCCACCGCCACTGTCGCGGAGTTCCTCGCCGAGTTCGACGGCTGGGACCAGCGGCTGACGGATCTCATCAGCGCCGCCGGTACGCCCGGCCGCTGGGCGCTGCTGGACCGGGTGCCCCTGTCCCGGTGGTCCGAGGGAGGAGTGACTCTGCTCGGTGACGCCGCGCACCCGATGTTTCCCTTCCTCGCCCAAGGCGCCGCCCAGGCGATCGAGGACGCGGCGGTGCTGGCCCGGTGCCTGGCCGCCGGCATCGACGACCCGCCCGCGGCACTGCGCAGATACGAGCAGCTGCGCCTGCCACGCACCACCCGGCTGCAGAGCGTCAGCCGCGACCGCGCGCACAGCAACCATCTCCCGGACGGCACCGAACAGCTGGCCCGCGACAAGGCCTACGCCCGGCAGGACCCGCTCGTCGCCAATGGCTGGATCTACGCATACGATCCCGACGCCGAGCTGGGCGACTTGGACGCCGCTTACGACGTGGTGCGCGACTGAGGTCGGGGTGTGCCGGCCTGGCGGGTTGGCTGGTGGGCGATCACCGCTCGGCGGTGCGGTCGGAAAC
>NZ_JBFAKW010000233.1:0-5851 GCF_040655955.1 Streptomyces sp. NPDC050263
CAGGCAACGTTTGCCCGTCAAGGAGCGGCGTCCGGTGCGTGCCGGGCGTCGCGACGGGGCGAACGTTGCCTGCCGCGGCACTAGCCGTTCCGGAAGCCCGCGCTCACACCCGCACCGACGCCGCCACCGGCAGGTGGTCGCTGCCGGTGGCCGGGAGGGTCCAGGCGGACCGCGGCTCCACACCGCGTACGAGGATGTGGTCGATCCGGGCCACCGGGAACGAGGCCGGCCAGCTGGCACCGAACCCCGCGCCCGACTCGGCCTGCACGGACCGCAGTTGGGAGGTGAGCCCGGAAAACGCCCGGTCGTCGGTCGTACCGTTCAGGTCGCCCACGAGGATCGTGCGGGGGAGCAGCTCGGCGCGCACGGCGGCGGTGAGTCGCCGCGCGGCCGCGTCACGTGCGTCGGAGGTGAACCCCGAGCCGGCGGTGAAGCGGACGGACATCAGATGGACGACGAAGACCGCGACCGGTCCCTCGGGCGTGCGGACGGTGGCGCGCAGGGCACGTGGCCAGGGCGCGATGTCGACCGCACGGGCGTCGGCGACCGGATACCTGCTCCACAGACCGACCGTGCCCTGCACGGAGTGGTACGGGTAGGTGCCGGCCAGCGTTCTCTCGTACGCCGCTGTCGACGGGCCGCCCAGCTCTTCGAGAGCCACCACGTCCGCGCCGGAGGCGGCCAGGGCACGGGCGGTGCGCACCGGCCGCGGATTGTGTTCGTTGACGTTGTGCGTCACGACGGTCAGGTTGCCGCCGTCCTCCCGTTTGTCGACGAGTGTCCCGCCGAAGAGCGAGCACCAGACGACGGCCGGCAGCAGCACGGATACGGCGGCGGCCCTGGACCGGCGGGCCAGGGCGCACAGGAGCAGCAGCGGCACGGCCAGACCCGTCCAGGGCAGGAAGGTCTCGACGAGGCTGCCGAGACGGCCGACCCGGTTGGGGACGAGGGCGTGGCCCAGCATCACCAGCGTGGCCAGGACCGCGAGCGAGCCGAGGACCAGCGGCGGCCGCCGGCCGCCGGTGTCCTCGTTCCGTGGGCGGATGGAATCGGGTTCCGGCCGGGCGGGCGCGGTGTCGAGGGAGTTTGTCACTGCCGTCTCACCGTGTTCCGGGCGAGGTCGTCGACAGCCAACGCCGTACGCCCTCGATCAGCGCGTGGCTCGTGGCGAGAGCGGCCCGCAGCCCCTGCCGGGGGTCGGTGCCAGCGCGCTGGTGCAGCACCACTCCGAGGATCAGCCGGTCCCGGCCATCCTTGTCGGACGCGGTGGCCGCCCACATCAGGGCGCCGCCGGCGGGAGTGCTGGAGCCGGTCTTGAGGCCGATCACGCTCGCCGTGCCGAGCAGGGTGTTGGTGTTGCGGATCGTCCCGGGGGCACCGGGCACGGTGGTGCTGGGCATGGCGACGATGGTCCGGAACACCTCGTCGCGCATGACCCGGCGGGCCAGCCTCAGCTGGTCGGCCGAGGTGCTGGTGGTCGTGGGTTCGATGCCGCTGGCGCCGGTGTAGGTGGTGTGGCGCATCCCCAGGTCACGGGCGGCCCGGTTCGTCTTCGTGACGAAGGCCTCCTGCGAGCTGGCGTTCCAGCGGGCCAGCAGCCGGGCGATGTTGTTGCCGGAGGGGATCAACAGCAGTTCCAGCAGCTGTCGTTCACTCAGCCGCATACCCTCCCTGACCGGCACGCTCGACTCCACGCCCGAGACGGACTCGTTCGCGGCGGTCCGGTCGACGGTGACGAGGGGGCCGTCCTCGCCCGCGCGCAGCGGACGGTCGCGGAGGATCACGTAGGCGGTCATCACCTTGGTGACGCTGGCGATCGGCACCGGTGTCCGCTCGCCCCGCGTACCGAGGTCACCGTGGGCGCCGAGGCCCTCGACCACCACGCTCGTCTGCCCCTCAGCCGGCCACGGCAGCGAACCCGCTCCGGTTCCCGGGCTGTTGCCGGAGGTGAACACGGCGACGGCGAGGACCGCCAGGGTGACCAGTGCGGTGGCGCCCGCGGCGAGGCCGGCCGTGACGCGCCGCCCGGACCGGTCGTGCCAGCGGGGCGGGAGCCATGAGCCGGTGGACCACGAGGGCTGGGCCCGGCCTGCGCCGGGCTCTCCGGAAAAGGGAACCGGTGACATGGGAGGGACACCTCCAAGGGGGCGGGTGCGCGGCGTTCACGCACGTCGACCACCTTCCGCGGGGCGGATCTCCGCTCGGCTCCGGCCACGGATCGGGCACCGCTCGGCCGGGCATCCGTTCGATATCGGCCGTTCGGCGTCAGCCCGCGGGCGGCAGCCGGAGGGTGGCGAGCGCCCCGCCGTCGGGAGCGTTCGCGAACTCCAGCGACGCCCCGATGACCCGGGCCTGCCCCAGCGCGATGGTCAGCCCGAGGCCGTGCCCGTGGCCGCGCTCCGACGCACCCGTGCGGAATCGCTGCGGGCCGTCCGCGAGCAACTCCGCCGAGTAGCCCGGGCCGTGGTCCCGTACGGTCACGGTCGTCCCGGCCACCTCGACCTCGACGGGCGTGCGGCCGTGCCGGTGGGCGTTGACAACGAGGTTGGCGACGATACGGTCGAGCCGGCGCGGATCGGTCTCCGCCGACAGGGCACCGGTGGCGGTGAACCGCGTGTCCAGCCCGGTGCGGGCCACGGACTCTCCGACCATCTCAGCGAGCGGTACGGGCCTGAGTTCAGCCCGCTCGGCGCCCGCGTCGAGCCGGGAGATCTCCAGCAGCTCCTCCACCAGCGTCCGCAGCACCCCCACCCGGTCACGCACCAGGTCGGTGGTCTCGCCCTCGGGAAGCAGCCCGCTCGCGGTCACCAAGCCCATGAGGGGCGTACGCAACTCATGGGCGACGTCGGCGGTGAAGCGCTGCTCGGTCAGCAGACGTTCGCGCAGACTGTCGGCCATCGAGTCGACGGTGGCCGAGATCTCGGTGATCTCGTCACCGCCCCGGCCACCGGCCGCGGTCCTGGCGGCCAGGTCGCCCCCGGCGATCCGGCGGGCGGTCCGCGCCACCCGGCGCAGCCTCCGGATCGGCAACTCGGCGGCAAGCGCCGACAGCGGTACGACGACCGCCAGCGCCGCCAGGGAGTACTTCCACATGTGCCGGTCCAGCGCCCGCCGGGTGAGCAGGTCGGAGGTCATGTCGGCGCTCACCGCCACGGGAGCGCCACGGAGGGTCCGAACGGCCCACATCGAGGGGTGGTCGCCGGGGCTGTCGCCGTCGTACCAGGTGGCGGAGCCGACCGCCCTGCCCTGCCGGTCCTGGAGGCGGCGCAGGAGTTCGTCGGGCATCTCCCCGGGCGAGACGACCAGACCGTCGGGCGGGACGCCGTCCCGCTCGTAGTCCTCCACAGCGTCGGACAACTGGGTCAGGGCCTTGGCCGCACCGTCGGTCATCGACCGTTCCAGGGTGCTGCGGTGGACCAGCAGCCCGACGGTCACCGCGATGGCACAGCACGCCACGGTGACGAGCAGCGTGATCTTCCAGCGCAGCGAACGCCAGTGCGGCAGCGCGCGTACGGTCTCCACGTCAGCGCCGCAGCTTGTAGCCGAAGCCGCGGACGGTCTCGATCCGCTCGGCCCCGATCTTCTTCCGCAGGCGCTGCACGCACAGGTCGACCACGCGGCTGTCGCCGTCCCAGCCGTAGTCCCACACGTCGCGCAGCAGGGTCTGCCGGTCCAGCACGATGCCCGGGTTCGCGGCGAACTCCAGCAGCAGCCGCAGTTCGGTGGGGGCCAGCGCGACCGGTTCACCGGCCCGGAACACCTCCAGGCCGCCCGTGTCGATGGCCAGGTCGCCGAAGACGAGCCGAGCGTGCCGGTCTCGGCCGGGCCCCTCCGACCGGTCCAGCGGGTCCGACAGGCCCGGACGATCGAGCACGGGCCCGGCCGCCGGGCCGGGGGCCGGGGTGAAGGTGGCCCGCCGCAGCAGCGAACGGATCCGGGCCACCAGCACGGCGGTGTCGACGGGCTTGACCACGTAGTCGTCGGCCCCTGCCTCCAGGCCGGAGACGACGTCCAGGGCGTCGCCGCGCGCCGACATCATCAGGACGGGATCCATGCTGGTCTCCCGGATCCGGCGGCACAGCCCGATGCCGTCGAGGCCGGGCAGCATCACGTCCAGCAACAGCAGGTCGTGCCGGCCCTCCCGGAACAGTTCGAGCCCGGTCAGGCCGTCGGCGGCAGCGGTGACGCGGTAGCCGTAGCGCTCCAGCGCCATCGTGACGGATCTGCGGATCACCGCGTCGTCCTCGACGAGCAGGATCGTCACGGGCGCGGGCATGGACACAGGCGCGCCCCCGTCGGCTGCTGAAGCGGGCATCTTTTCCGTCCGGAGGTAGGTTCAGGGGCTCTCTCACCCTGCCAGAACCGTGCCTCCGCCCAGGCTCAACCGTGTATCGGCCGCGTATCGGCGATCTCTCGGCGGGAAGTGAAGCCGCCCCCGAAGGGAGCGACTTCACCCAGCACGCCACCCGTGTGATTCAGTCCGGGATGACGTGCCCGAGCCCATGAGAGGCGAGCGGGTCGCGGAACGGCTTCCAGATGGTGGGGTCGGCCAGGTTCGTGAAGAGCCCGGTGCAGGTGTTCGTGTCCCCGGTCACGAGCCCGTACACGACCGTTTTGCCGGAGGCCTTCGTATCGAACAACGGTCCCCCGCTGTCCCCGGGGGCGACCCGGGATTCGGCGGTGCCCGCGCAGATGAACTCCTTGTCCCAGACACCGCCCTCCGTGTCGAACTTGTTGACGGGCAACTTCGCTTCGTGCATACGGGAGGGCTTGTTCGGATCGTCGAGATCGGTACGTCCCCAACCGGCGGCGCGTACGAGACGCCCCGGCCGCAGCTGCGTTCCCAGCGGTGGCAGGGCCGCGCTAGGCTGGTCGACCGAGCTGTCGAGCACGATGAGCCCCAGGTCCGTGTTGGTCACGGTGTCGAAGTCGGGGTGGCTGTAGACGGAGAAGCGGTCGCCGGTCACCACTGTTCCGCCGGACGTGCTCGAGTCGGTCCGCCCCAGGACCAGCCGGATCTTGACCATGCCCTGCTCGGCGAACCTGGCGCAGTGCGCCGCGGTGGCGACAACGCGGCTGTGGACGAGTGTTCCGCCGCAGTAGTGCGACCAGGTCCCGTCGTCGCCCTGTTGCTCGATCTGTACGACGAAGGGCCGCTCGCCGTCCGGTACCGGCACTCCACCGACGATCGCCGAGGCGCCGGGTGCCATGGCGAACACGGTTCCCAACGCGCAGACACCCGCGAGGGAGATGACCGCCCGTCGGCTCACTGACTTGCGCAAGGTGGACTCACTTCCGTCTGCCACCGGGCGCGGCCCCGGCGGACTCGTGGGGCGGCCGACGCCCGGCCGCCCCTTCCGACGAGGATCATGAGTCCGTCATTCCTCCGGCAGGCCTCCGTCCCGTATCGGGCCGATCGCGGCCTCCCCTCGGCTGTGTAGCAGCGCGAGGGAAGTCACGAGGATTTGTTCCAACGGGAGTTGGGGTCGGCGCCGCGCCCCCCCGGACGGGATCGCGGTCGCCTGCTCACATGCGTTCCGGTGCCGAAACGCCGAGCAGCCCCGGTCACGTCCGCTGGAGTGGTGTGTCGACGGCCACTCGGTGATCTCGTTTTGCGGCTGTGCGGTGACTTCGGTGGGCAGGGCGGTCTCGTCGGTTTCTGACTCGATCGGGTGGAGGCGGGCCTTGGCGAGGAGTTCACGGCCCATGTAGCGGCGGGCCTCGGACCATTTCAAGGAGTTCTGCGGCTGGTGTCTGAGCTAGTGCCGCGGCAGGCAACGTTTGCCCGTCAAGGAGCGGCGTCCGGTGCGTGCTCTCGGTGTGCCGGCCGGAAGTCCTCGTACTGGACGTA
>NZ_JBFAKW010000234.1:0-5795 GCF_040655955.1 Streptomyces sp. NPDC050263
ACGTCCAGTACGAGGACTTCCGGCCGGCACACCGAGAGCACGCACCGGACGCCGCTCCTTGACGGGCAAACGTTGCCTGCCGCGGCACTAGACGAGGGTTTTCGCTGGTCGGGCAGTGGTGAAAGGCCGATGAAAGACCGGCGAAGGAGCCGGGAAAGTCGGCCGGCCGAGACTGTTCGTGCGGGGCGGGCCTCCAACGGGGGACACGCGGCGCCCGCCCCGCTTCACCGCTTCACGCGTCGGCGACAGGGACGGCGGGGGCGGCCCCTGGCCGCCATATTGGCCGGATCTCGGCCCCCTGGTGGTCCGTCGGTCACCGTTGGTGAGGGTCGGCGTTGCCCGGTCGTTGTCCCTGGACTACGTTCTGTGAATGCTCTCCCCACGGCCCCGGTTCCGCCTGCTCGGACCCCTGGACGTCGAGATCGACGGACGGGCCGTCGTGCTCACCGGCCGGCAACGGGCGCTGTGCGCGGTGCTCCTGCTCCACGCCAACCACGTCGTCTCCGTCGACCGGCTGATTCAGTGCCTGTGGGACGACCGTCCGCCGGGCGCCGGCGCGGCCCGCGTCCGGGCCCTCGTCGCCGAGGTGCGGCGCGCGCTCGGGCCCACCGGACCCGAGCTGCTGACCACCCGTCGGCCCGGCTACGTCATGCACGCGGGCCCCGACGAACTCGACCTGCTCGCCTTCGAGAACCTCATCCGGGACGGCTCCCGGGCCGCGGCCGACGGCGACTGGCGGGCGGCCCGGCGGTGCGGCGAGCAGGCCCTCGCGCTCTGGCGGGACGAGCCGCTGACCGACCTGTCGGAAGTCGCGGTGCGCGAGGCCGAACGCCAACGCCTCGGCGAACTGCACCTCGTGGCCCGTGAGGGCATGGCCGAGGCCGAGGTCGAGACCGGTCGGCACCGGGAGGCCATCGCCGAACTCCTGCGGCTGACCGCCGCCCATCCGCTGCGCGAACGCCCGCACGGCCTGCTGATGCGCGCCCTGCACCAGGACGGCCGCAGCGCCGAGGCCCTGGAGCTGTACACCGCGCTGCGCCGGCGCCTGGTGGACGAACTCGGCATGGACCCCTCGGCCGACCTCAGGGACCTGCACCAGCGCCTGCTGCGAGGCGGCGGCGTCGTCGCCGCAGGCACCGGCGCGGGCGGCGGCATCTCCGGCAGCGGCCCGTCCGCGCGGCCCGCCCACCCGCCGTCGCCCGAGCGTCCCGTGCCGCGCCAACTCCCGCCCACGCCACGCCGTTTCGTCGGCCGGAGCCGGGAGCTCGAACGCCTCGACTCCTGTCTGCACACGGCCGAACCGCTCGCCGTGATCGTGGGACCGGCCGGCGTCGGCAAGAGCGCCCTGGCGCTCAACTGGGCCCACCGGGCCGCCGACCGCTTCCCCGACGGGCAGCTCTTCCTCGACATGCGGGGCTTCGACAACGCCGAGCCGATGACCCCCGAGGAGGCCCTGCCGCTGCTCCTCCAGGGCCTGGGCTGCGCCCCGCGCGACATCCCGCTGGGCGCCGAGGCGCAGACCGCGCTGTACCGGACGCTGCTGGCGGACCGCCGGGTGCTGGTCGTCCTCGACGACGTGGCCGACGCGTCGTACGTACGCCGGCTGCTGCCCGCCTCGGCGGGCTCACTGACGCTGGTGACGAGCCGCGACAAGCTCAGCGGCCTGGTCACCCTGGACGGCGCGTTCCGGGTCTCCTGCGACGTCCTCGACAGCGCCGCCGCGCTGGAGCTGATCAGCGGCGCGGTCGGCGCGGAGGCGGTGGCCGCCGATCCAGAGGCGGCCGCGCGGCTCGTCGAGCTCTGCGACCACCTGCCGCTCGCGCTGTGCGTCGCCGGCTCCTGGATCGGCGACCGGCCAGGCAGTATCCGGGCATACGTCCGCGACCTCGCCGACCGGGGGCGGCTGGCCCGGCTGCACGTCGAGGGCGAGGAGTCCGTCGCCGTCCGGGCCGCGCTCGACCTGTCGTACGGGGTGCTGCCGGAGGAGGCGCGCCGGGCCTTCCGCTCGCTGGGCGTGCTGCCCGGCACCGGCCGGTCGGTGCCGGCCGCCGCCGCTGCCGCCGGGACGGACGAGCGGAGCCTCGCCGACCTGCTGCGGCTGGCCCAGCGCGTGCACCTGCTGCGCGACGTCGAGTACGGCCGCCCGGCCTGGCACGACCTCGTGCACGAGTACGCCCGTGACCGCACGGCCGCCGAGGACGCCGCCGAGGAGCGGGCCGCCGCCGTCACCCGGACCCTCGACCACTACCTCCAGAGCGTCGTCAACGCGGCCGCCACGGTCGGCCTGTACGTCATGCGCAACCGCCCGGACGCCGTCGAGGGCTCCCTGCCACGGGAGTTCGGGACGACGGAGGAGGCGTACGCCTGGTTCGACGGCGAGTGGGACGACATCGCCGCCGCGATCGGGCACGCCGCCGAACACGGCCCCGCGCCGTACGTGTGGTGGCTGGTGGACGCGCTCCAGGACCTCTTCCACCACCGTCGTCCGCTGTCCGACTGGATGCGGCTGGCGACCCTCGCCCGGGAGGTGGCCGCACGCGGCGGGGACGACGTCGGCCAGGCCTCCATGTGCCTGTCCCTGGGCAGCGCCCGCTGGCGCAACGGAGATCTGCGGGGCGCCCTGGCGGAGTACGAGGAGGCGGAGGAGCTGGCGCGCCGGGCCGGCTGGACGTACGGCGAGGCCGGCAGCCTCCAGGGCAAGGGCGTCACCCTCAAGCTGCTGGGCGAGCTGCACCGCGCACTGCCCTGCTACGACCGTGCCCTGGCCCTCTACCGCACCCTGGGGAACGTCAGGAACGAAGAGATCATGCTGATCAACACGGCCTCCCTGAACCTCACCCTGGGCCGCCTCGACGCGGCCGAGGAGGCGGCGTGCACGGCCCTCGACCTGATCGGCGACACGGCCCACCACAACCGTGCGATGGCCCTCGTCAACCTCGCCCTGGTCCGGCAGAAGCAGGCCCGGTTCGACGAGGCGACGGCGGCGCTGCGCACCTGCTTCCTCGTGTCCCGCGACGCCGGCTCCACCTACACCGAGGCGGTGGCCCTGGAGGCGCTCGGCCGGGTCCGCGCCGACGCCGGCCGGGACGACCGCGCGCTCCTCGCCTACGAGGACGCCCTCGCCGTCTCCCGACGCGTGGAGAACCGCAACTGCCAGGTCGACAGCCTGGTCGGGATCGCCTCCGTGAAACTGCGCGCGGGCCGGGCCGAGGAGACGGCCGAACACCTCGACGCCGCCTTCGAGATCGCCGAGCGCACCGGGCACCGCGCGGGCCTCGTCGAGGTACTGCTGGGCCGCGCCGACCTGGCGCGCGCCCAGGAGCGCCCCGCCGAGGCCCTGGACTGCCTGGAGCGGGCCGAGGGCCTCGCGGCCGACGGCAACCCCCTCACCCTCCCGCGGGTCCATCTGACGGCCGCCCTGACCCTCCTGGACACCGGCAGCGCGGCCCGCGCCGGCGCCGAGGCGACCCGCGCTGCCGCCCTGGCCCACGCCTCCGGCCAACGCCTCGTGCACGCGCGTGCCGTCGCCGCCCTGGGAACCGCCCACGAGGCCCGGGGGGACGCCGGGGCGGCGCACACGGCCCGGGCGGAGGCGGAGTCGTTGTACCGGTCGATCGGCCACCGGCCCGAGCCCGGCGCGCCGCTGCCCCACCACCGTCATCAAGAGCTCCCTCCGGACGCGGAATCCAGACTGACGCTGTACCTGACCGAACACTTCGACGGCTGAACCGGCTGCGACGGCTGAACCGGCTGCGACGGACGGCCGGTCGGCTCAGACGGCGGACGCCGCCGCGTACGCGCTGCCGAGCCGCAGCCGCGGGTCGCGGGCGAGGATCCGTTCCTGGAGGGAGCGCAGTTCCGGACCCGGTTCACAGCCCAGCAGGTCGACCATCCGCAGCCGCAGCAACTGGAAGCAGTCCAGCGCGTCCGCCTGACGTCCGCCGCGGTGCAGGGCGAGCATCAGCAGGCCCGTGACCTTCTCGTCGAAGGGGTGCATCTCGGCCAGCCAGTGCAACTGCGGCAGGCACTCCTCGTGCCGCCCCGCCCGCAGAAACAGCTCCGTGCTGCCGATCAGCGCCTCCCGGTGCTCGCGCCGCAGCGCCACCCGCGCCGACTCCGCCCAGGCCGTGCGGACGTCCGCCAGCGGCTCGCCCCGCCACAGCTCCAGGGCCTGCCCGTAGTGCCCGAGGGCGAGGTCGGTCTCCCCGGCCCGGGCGGCCTGCTGAGCCTCGCGCACCAGAGCCCGGAACCGCGCGGTGTCCACGCTGTCCTCCTCGACGGCGAGGATGTAGCCGCCCCGCTTCCGCACCAGCTCGACCCCCTCGGCCCGCTGCCGCCCGTCGGCCCGCAACGCCTTCCGCAGCCGCGTGGCCTGGATGTACAGGGCGTCCCGGGGATGCTGGGGCCGACGCTCCTGCCACACCCGCTCGATCAGCGCCTCGTCGGCCACGAAGCCGCCGGGGGTCCACGCCAGCGCCGCCAACAACAGCTTGGTCCCATGCGGAAGCGGCAACTTGTCCCCGGACCGCGCCCGCGCCTCCACGCACCCCAACAGCTGAATCTCCATGACGTACCCCCGTACCTCGAACCACGCGAGCCACCACTGTGCGTGCGAGGTGTTCGGGTGGCGCATGGATACTGCACGGACGCGTGGGTCAGAATCTGACGACGCCCTGGTGCCGCGTCTTCCCGTACCGAAGGAAGGCGGCGGTTTCCAGCGTCCACGGTCCGAAGGGCACCGTGTCCCCGAAGATGTACGGGTCCTTGTGCTGGTAGCGGTCCTTGCAGGGGTCGGAGTGCACCTCGATGGTGCCGGTGCGGGGATCGACGATCAGGTAGTGGGCGATGCCCATGGCGGGGTACTCGGCGAGCTTGTCGCCGTAGTCGTTGTCGGGGTTGGACGGGGAGACGATCTCGACGACCGCCGGCACCTGCGTCGCGTCGACCGCGAGGCCTTCCTCGTCGAGCACGTCCTCGGGGATCACCACGGCGTCCGGACGCCGCATCCGGCCGATCGCGGGGTGCTCGATCTCAGGACCGTTCGCGCAGATGTAGCCGGGGTGCGTGGTGAGGAGCTGCTCGTCCAACTGCTTGCAGATACGCCGGACCGTGCCCTCATGGCGCTTGGAAGGCCTCATCATGGCGAGGAACGGCCCGGAAGGCCCGATCTCGACGGTCCAGGACCCTTCCAGGCGTTCGGCATACCCCGAGAGCTCCTCGGCGATCGCCCGCATCTTCGCGTAGTCCATGGCTCAGGGTAGCGAGCGGGCCGATCCGGAGGCGAGGAAGAACGGACGAAGGCCCGCGCCAGGAGCGAGGGCCTTCGGTGCGGTGCGGGGTCGGGCTGTCGGCTACGCGTTCTTGGCGAGGCGGGCCGCCGGGACCGTGGCCGGGGCGGCGTCTGCCGTCTCCGCCGTCTCGGGGTAGTGGCAGGCCGTCAGGTGGCCGGGCTTGTTGCCGGAGACGTGGACCAGCGGCGGGGCCTCCGACGCGCACTTGTCGGTGGCCTTCCAGCAGCGGGTGCGGAAGCGGCAGCCGGACGGCGGGTTGATCGGCGAGGGCACGTCGCCGGTCAGGCGGATGCGCTCGCGCGGGGTGTCGTCCACCGTGGCCTCGGGCACCGCGGAGAGCAGCGCCCGGGTGTAGGGGTGGCGCGGGTTGCCGTACAGGTCCTCGCGGTCGGCGATCTCGACGATCCGGCCGAGGTACATGACCGCCACGCGCTGCGAGAAGTGCCGTACGACGGCGAGGTCGTGGGCGATGAAGACGAACGCGATGCCCAGGTCCCGCTGGAC
>NZ_JBFAKW010000235.1:0-5485 GCF_040655955.1 Streptomyces sp. NPDC050263
CTCGTACTGGACGTACTTGGGCTTTCGGCCGGTGCGGCGAGAGTGCGTGCCGGGCGTCGCGACGGGGCGAACGTTGCCTGCCGCGGCACTAGCCAGGTCGTAGCTTTCGGATACGCCGCGAGGCGCGGTGCCAGGCGTCACGGGTCAGGCAAGATCCAGAAGGGGCGGCCTGGTGGCGTGAGTCGGGGATTCTCTGGCAGTAGGCGGCGACTTTGTCGAGGATCTCGTCGGCGGTCTTCGTCCGGACGAAAGGTCTGGGGTGTTCGTTCCGGTCGGCGAGCCAGATTCGGATGTCGTGCTCAAGGTTCTGGACGGAGCGGTGGACACTGCGGCGGAGCTTCTTCGCGGTCAGCTCGCCGAACCATCGCTCCACCAGGTTGAGCCACGATGAGCCGGCGGGCGTGAAGTGCAGGTGGAAGCGGGGATGCGCCAGCAGCCAGGTTTTGACGGCAGGCGTCTTGTGGGTGGCGTAGTCGTAGTCGTAGTCGTAGTCGTAGTCGTAGTCGTCCAGGATCAGATGCACGTCGAGGTCTGCGGGCACTTCCTTGTCGATCCTGGTGAGGAACTTCTTGAACTCGGCGGCCCGGTGCCTGCGATCGATCGGGCCGATCGCCTTGCCGATGGCCGCTTCCAGAGCCGCGAACAGGGTGGTGGTGCCGGCGCGGACGCAGTCGTGGCTGCGGCGTTCGGGGACGCCCGGCATTATCGGCAGCACCGGCTGCGAACGGTCCAGAGCCGATGAACAGCGGGTCAGTGGACAGTTTGAACGGCTCACAGCGGTGCGGGGCCAGGGCGAAGGCACGCCAGATCCTTGAGACGGCCGACTCGGGCATCCCGGTCGCCGCTGCCATCGACCGGGTCGACCAGTGGGTGGCGTTCGCCGGTTTCTCCTCCAGCGTCTTGACGATGACCCGTTCCACGTCGGCGTCGATGATCTTGCTGGGGACACCTGGTCTGGGATCGTCGGACAGGCCGTCCGGACCACGGTCGAGGAAGCGCCGTCGCCAGGTGCGGACCGTGTCCGGAGCGACCTTCAGCCGTCGCGACACATCCATGATCGAGTGCCCCTGGGCACACTCCAGCACGATCCACGACCGCAAGGCCAGAGCCTGAGCCGTCGAGCGGCGGCGCACCCACCCTTCGAGCACAGCCCGCTGGGCATCCGTTGCCGACAACGGCGGGATCTTCGGTCCACGGCGATTCACACCAAACCAACGACGAACCTCTGGCTCAGGCCACCGAAGACATGATGGCGGTTGCGAGCGCCCCGGCCGATGAAGCCCTGGGCATCACAGACAGCTACACGCCACATGGCCATAGCCATACGAGAACAGGGCCGAGACGGTCCCGAAGACGAGCGCGACCCGCCGAGGACGCCGAGCTGCACTGCTGATTGATCAAGATCATCCCATGGCGACTTTTGGGCTCACCTTGGCCGGCCTCCCTCTCCGACCGAGGACTGTCAGATGCGCCTGGCACGATGCCTGGCATGAGCCCGACACCAGAGCTGACTCAGAAGACCCTGACCGAACGCGGCTTCCGCGGCTTCGTGCCGTTCCGTGAACTTCCCGAAAGCAACGTCCCCACCGGGCACGGGATATACGTGGTGATCCACACGGACACCTCGCCCCCGTCGTTCCTCCCCGCCAGCCCTGCCGGACACCTCAAAGGCCGCGACCCGTCCGTGACGGCCGACAGGCTCGGCGATGCCTGGGTGGACGGGGCAACGGTCGTGTACATCGGCAAGGCCGCGGGCCAGGACGGACTGAATCAGCGGCTTGCCGACTACCGCCGCCACGGCACCGGTCGCCTGGCCGGCCATTGGGGTGGTCGCTACATCTGGCAGCTGGTCGACTCGGACGCACTGCTCGTCGCCTGGCGGCCGATGACCGAGGACGACGCGGGTGAGGCTGAGCAGGACCTGATCGACGAGTTCAAAGAACTCCACGGAGGAGCTCTGCCCTTCGCCAACCTCAGGAACAACGCCCGAAAGGTTCCGGAGACGGACACCAACATCGACTGACCCCGGTCACCCTGCACCGCCCAGGGGCCGCGCGCCGACACCGATCGCGGCCCTTGCGCGTTCATAAGCGCATGCGTGCAAGATCAACTCAATGCCACTTTGACCCATATCTCGGAACCGGCGCGTATCGCATCCGATGCGAACTGGTGGCGTCCTGCGCCGCGTTGGGGAAGCAGGCTCTGTGAAGCTGCTGATCAGCAGGTAAGCGGTTCGCCAGGGTCTATTGGGACGGTAGCTGACCAGCCGGGGCCACGTCGTTCCGGTTCACTCGATCGGATGGCTGACCTGCTGTTCCGCTCCACGCTTCGCATCTGATGCGAGATTCTCGCGGCGAATGCGATCTACGGAGCGTGACGATTTAGTGAGCGACAATGGGGTGGCTCCTGGGGCCGCACGGCTCCACCTGGCCGACGGGGTGCCGCTGCCGCGGCCGGAGGAGCAGGTCTTCGAGGCGATGTTGGACGGCTGGCGCAACCAGCAGCTGGCGCGGAACCTCGCGCTGTCGACCATCAATGGCCGCGAGCGAAAGGTGCGGGCGTTCGCCGCGCGCGCGGATGCCTTTCCGTGGAGCTGGTCCTCGATGCTGGCGGACGAGTGGTTCGGTGACCTGCGGGCCGTCCGTGGCTGTGTCCGCTCGACGCTGCGTGGCTACCAGGTGGCGGTGCGTCTGTTCTGCGATTACGCCACCGACCCGGCCTACGGCTGGGCGACGGAGTGTGACCCACTCCTTCCTCCGCTGGGCCATTCAGTCCAAGCACATGCCGACCGTCACCATCCCCCTCCAGGACCGCGTGGCCGCCGTCCTTGTCCTCCTCTACGCCCAGCCGCTTACGCGGATCACCAGACTCAGCAGCGACGACGTCCAGCACGAGGACGGCAAGGTCCTCGTCCGGCTCGGCGATCCACCGTCGCCCGTTCCCGCCCCGTTCGACGGAATGCTGCTCAGCTACCTGGGGCAGCGACCGAACACCAAGACCGCGACCAACTCCGAAGCCCGATGGCTCTTCCCCGGCCGCCGGGCCGGACAGCCCATGACCCCGGAAGCCATGGCACCTCGGCTCCGCCAACTGGGCTTCCCGACCCGGCCAGGACGCACAGCGGCGATCCGCCAACTCGTCCTCCAAGCCCCCGCTCCGGTGATCGCCCGGATGCTCGGCTACAACGACGACCACACCACCCGGCTCGCCGAGAGGCCGGAGGAACCTGGAAACGCTATGCCCCCGGAGATCACGCAAGGTGACCCGTGGTCAGCGACGGATGCGGGAAAGCTGGTCACGCACGACCTTCGTCGCCCCGCAGGTACGCTCCCGCACGCGCTGCAGCCACTGTGGCTCCGGCGGCCTGGTCTGCGACGGCTTCGTCGAGGCGGTCGCTGCTGGTCAGCAGGCGGTAGTAGAGGGGGGCTGAGACAGCACGGATCACCTCGTGGACATCTGTGCCCTCGGGCACCTCGCCCCGGTCGATGGCTTGCTGGACGCAGGGTGCCCACTCCTTGACGCGGATGTCGTAGAAGCGGTGCAGGGCCTCGGCTGTCTTCGCCTCGCAGGTGGCGGCGGCGATCACTGCCTTGAACAGCGCTCCTTGCCGCGGGTCGGCCAAGGTGCGCTGCACGAGCCGGGCGTTGGCCTTGAGATCACCGAGCAGCGAGCCGGTCTCGGTACGCGGCAGTGACTGCTCGGCCATGTCCACCAGCAAATCGGCCACCAGACTGGTCACCGTTCCCCAGCGACGGTAGACGGTGGTCTTGCCCACCTCGGCCCGGCGCGCGATGTCGGCGAGGTCCAGGTGGGCAAAGCCATGCTCTGCCAAGGCGTCCCCAGCCGCTTGCAGCACCGCCGACCGCACCCGCGCCGTGCGCCCTCCAGGACGGACGGTCCCCGGATCCGCACCCTCAAACCCCATAACGGGACTCCAGTTTCGTTAATCACTCGCGCCTGCTACGTTGAGGCCCCACACTAACGGAACTCCAAGCCCATTAGTTAGGTACGGGCGGCGAGAGAGGAACAGCCATGGAATACAGGCGGCTGGGCACATCCGGCCTCAAGGTCCCCGCACTGAGCTTCGGCGCCGGCACCTTCGGTGGCCAAGGACCGCTGTTCGGCGCCTGGGGCAACACCGACGCGCAAGAAGCACGCCGTCTCGTGGACATCTGCCTCGACGCCGGGATCACGATGTTCGACACCGCCGACGTCTACTCCAGCGGAGCCTCCGAGGAGGTGCTGGGCGAAGCGATCAAAGGCCGCAGGGACCAGGTGATCGTGTCCACCAAGACCAGCCTGCCGATGGGCGAGGGCCCAGGCGATGCGGGCTCCTCCCGTTCGCGCCTGATCACCGCATGCGAGGACGCCCTGCGCCGGCTCGGCACCGACTACATCGACCTCTTCCAGCTGCACGCCTTTGACGCCGGCACGCCGATCGAGGAAGTCCTGTCCACACTCGACGATCTCGTACGAGCAGGGAAGGTCCGCTACCTCGGCATCTCCAACTTCTCCGGCTGGCAGGCGATGAAGTCCCTCTCGATCGCGGAGAGATACGGCCACCCGCGCTATGTCGCACATCAGGTCTACTACTCCCTCATCGGCCGCGACTACGAATGGGAGCTGATGCCCCTCGGGCTCGATCAGGGCCTCGGAGCCCTCGTCTGGAGCCCCCTCGGCTGGGGACGGCTCACCGGCAAAGTCCGCCGCGGCCAGCCGCTACCGACCAACAGCCGACTGCACCACACCGCGGACTACGGCCCGCCGGTCGAGGACGAACACCTCTACCGCGTGGTCGACGCCCTCGACGAGATCGGGCAGGAGACCGGAAAAGGCATTCCGCAGATCGCCATCAACTGGCTGCTGCAGCGACCGACCGTCTCCTCCGTCATCATCGGTGCCCGCGACGAGAACCAGCTTCGCCAGAACCTCGGCGCCGTCGGCTGGACGCTCACGCCCGACCAGATGGCGAAACTCGATGCGGCGAGCGGCAAGACAGCGCCCTACCCCTACTTCCCTTACCAGCGCCAGGAAGGCTTCGCCCGCCTCAACCCACCAGCTGTCGCGCCTCCGCCCGCTGCATGACATCCGCGTCAAGTAGCTGGAGCGGTATAGCCGCGCGTCCCAGACTCGGACTGGGGGCTGCCTCGCTCAACGCCTGCCCGGGCCTGGACAGCTGCGGTGACAGCCTCTCCCCCTGTTGCCAACTTGTCGGCACGACCACAGACGGTCACCAGGAAACCCAATGCAGAGAGGAATACGCGACAGCCGAATACGCGAGGTCGCCAGTGTCAGACCCCCAGACGACGACTGACATCTGGCGGCGCATGGCCTCGACCGAGATCTCGGTACCGGCACCCGGATCGTCTCACTGCTTTGCGGCCGGTGTCGACTCTGCTGCGCAATTCGCTGCGGGGGTGAGGGCGGGTCGGCGATGATCGTTTCTGAGGTCGCTTCTTCTGTTGTGCGGCCATGGAGGCGGTAG
>NZ_JBFAKW010000236.1:0-1959 GCF_040655955.1 Streptomyces sp. NPDC050263
AATGTAACCGGGCGTTTCCCTCACGCTATGACCACCGAAACACTATGAAACTGTGAATCTGCCGCACCATACCGTGACCATGGCATGGGGCCGTTCGTGGTTTCAGAACCAACACAGTGGACGCGAGCAACTGAGGACAAGCCCTCGGCCTATTAGTACCAGTCAGCTTCACCCATTACTGGGCTTCCACATCCGGCCTATCAACCCAGTCGTCTACTGGGAGCCTTACCCTCTCAAGGAGGTGGGAACACTCATCTCGAAGCAGGCTTCCCGCTTAGATGCTTTCAGCGGTTATCCCTCCCGAACGTAGCCAACCAGCCATGCCCTTGGCAGAACAACTGGCACACCAGAGGTTCGTCCGTCCCGGTCCTCTCGTACTAGGGACAGCCCTTCTCAATGTTCCTGCGCGCGCAGCGGATAGGGACCGAACTGTCTCACGACGTTCTAAACCCAGCTCGCGTACCGCTTTAATGGGCGAACAGCCCAACCCTTGGGACCGACTCCAGCCCCAGGATGCGACGAGCCGACATCGAGGTGCCAAACCATCCCGTCGATATGGACTCTTGGGGAAGATCAGCCTGTTATCCCCGGGGTACCTTTTATCCGTTGAGCGACGGCGCTTCCACAAGCCACCGCCGGATCACTAGTCCCGACTTTCGTCCCTGCTCGACCCGTCGGTCTCACAGTCAAGCTCCCTTGTGCACTTACACTCAACACCTGATTGCCAACCAGGCTGAGGGAACCTTTGGGCGCCTCCGTTACTCTTTAGGAGGCAACCGCCCCAGTTAAACTACCCATCAGACACTGTCCCTGATCCGGATCACGGACCCAGGTTAGACATCCAGCACGACCAGACTGGTATTTCAACGACGACTCCACCCACACTGGCGTATGAGCTTCAAAGTCTCCCAGCTATCCTACACAAGCCGAACCGAACACCAATATCAAACTGTAGTAAAGGTCCCGGGGTCTTTCCGTCCTGCTGCGCGAAACGAGCATCTTTACTCGTAGTGCAATTTCACCGGGCCTATGGTTGAGACAGTCGAGAAGTCGTTACGCCATTCGTGCAGGTCGGAACTTACCCGACAAGGAATTTCGCTACCTTAGGATGGTTATAGTTACCACCGCCGTTTACTGGCGCTTAAGTTCTCAGCTTCGCCACACCGAAATGTGACTAACCGGTCCCCTTAACGTTCCAGCACCGGGCAGGCGTCAGTCCGTATACATCGCCTTACGGCTTCGCACGGACCTGTGTTTTTAGTAAACAGTCGCTTCTCGCTGGTCTCTGCGGCCACCCCCAGCTCGAGCAGCAAGTGCTCTCACCAGACGTGGCCCCCCTTCTCCCGAAGTTACGGGGGCATTTTGCCGAGTTCCTTAACCATAGTTCACCCGAACGCCTCGGTATTCTCTACCTGACCACCTGAGTCGGTTTAGGGTACGGGCCGCCATGAAACTCGCTAGAGGCTTTTCTCGACAGCATAGGATCATCCACTTCGCCACAATCGGCTCGGCATCAGGTCTCAGACACGTGTCAGGCGGATTTGCCTACCTGACGTCCTACACCCTTACCCCGGGACAACCACCGCCCGGGCTGGACTACCTTCCTGCGTCACCCCATCACTCACCTACTACAAGTCTGGTCCGTCGGCTCCACCACTTTCCATTCCCCGAAGGGTCCGGAACGGCTTCACGGACTTAGCATCGCCTGATTCAATGTTTGACGCTTCACAGCGGGTACCGGAATATCAACCGGTTATCCATCGACTACGCCTGTCGGCCTCGCCTTAGGTCCCGACTTACCCTGGGCAGATCAGCTTGACCCAGGAACCCTTAGTCAATCGGCGCACACGTTTCTCACGTGTGAATCGCTACTCATGCCTGCATTCTCACTCGTGAACCGTCCACAACTCGCTTCCGCGGCTGCTTCACCCGGCACACGACGCTCCCCTACCCATCACA
>NZ_JBFAKW010000236.1:2054-3472 GCF_040655955.1 Streptomyces sp. NPDC050263
GCAATGACACGACTTCGGCGGTACGCTTGAGCCCCGCTACATTGTCGGCGCGGAATCACTAGACCAGTGAGCTATTACGCACTCTTTCAAGGGTGGCTGCTTCTAAGCCAACCTCCTGGTTGTCTGTGCGACTCCACATCCTTTCCCACTTAGCGTACGCTTAGGGGCCTTAGTCGATGCTCTGGGCTGTTTCCCTCTCGACCATGGAGCTTATCCCCCACAGTCTCACTGCCGCGCTCTCACTTACCGGCATTCGGAGTTTGGCTAAGGTCAGTAACCCGGTAGGGCCCATCGCCTATCCAGTGCTCTACCTCCGGCAAGAAACACACGACGCTGCACCTAAATGCATTTCGGGGAGAACCAGCTATCACGGAGTTTGATTGGCCTTTCACCCCTAACCACAGGTCATCCCCCAGGTTTTCAACCCTGGTGGGTTCGGTCCTCCACGAAGTCTTACCTCCGCTTCAACCTGCCCATGGCTAGATCACTCCGCTTCGGGTCTTGAGCGTGCTACTGAAACGCCCTGTTCGGACTCGCTTTCGCTACGGCTACCCCACTCGGGTTAACCTCGCAACACACCGCAAACTCGCAGGCTCATTCTTCAAAAGGCACGCAGTCACGAGAGTGCATGCAAGCATGCACTCCGACGCTCCCACGGCTTGTAGGCACACGGTTTCAGGTACTATTTCACTCCGCTCCCGCGGTACTTTTCACCATTCCCTCACGGTACTATCCGCTATCGGTCACCAGGGAATATTTAGGCTTAGCGGGTGGTCCCGCCAGATTCACACGGGATTTCTCGGGCCCCGTGCTACTTGGGTGTCTCTCAAACGAGCCGCTGATGTTTCGACTACGGGGGTCTTACCCTCTACGCCGGACCTTTCGCATGTCCTTCGTCTACATCAACGGTTTCTGACTCGTCTCACAGCCGGCAGACTGTGAAAGAGAGATCCCACAACCCCGTATGCGCAACCCCTGCCGGGTCTCACACGCATACGGTTTGGCCTCATCCGGTTTCGCTCGCCACTACTCCCGGAATCACGGTTGTTTTCTCTTCCTGCGGGTACTGAGATGTTTCACTTCCCCGCGTTCCCTCCACATACCCTATGTGTTCAGGTATGGGTGACAGCCCATGACGACTGCCGGGTTTCCCCATTCGGAAACCCCCGGATCAAAGCCTGGTTGACGGCTCCCCGGGGACTATCGTGGCCTCCCACGTCCTTCATCGGTTCCTGGTGCCAAGGCATCCACCGTGCGCCCTTAAAAACTTGGCCACAGATGCTCGCGTCCACTGTGCAGTTCTCAAACAACGACCAGCCACCCATCACCCCCCACCAAACGGTCGGAGTGCACTGGGGCCGGCACCTGAAGGCAGCCTCACGGCCGTACCCTCAGACACCCAACAGCGTGCCCGGCGC
>NZ_JBFAKW010000237.1:0-5206 GCF_040655955.1 Streptomyces sp. NPDC050263
TCTGGCACAACGACAAAACCGGGCAACCGATCAAACGGTCGCTGACCGCCTACGATCACTGACCGCAACGACACCCCTTGGACTCATTCATCTAGGCTCGTGCGTATGGACATTCTGGGAGCCACACTGCGTGTCTGTGTCGACGATCTGGAGGCCTCGGTCTCCTTCTACGAACGGCTGGCGGGCACCCCCGCGCTCCGCTTCGAGCGGGGCGGGGTACAGGTCGCGGCGGTCGGCTGCTTCCTGCTGATGAGCGGACCCCCTGCCGCGCTGGAGCTGCTGCGCAAGGTGGCGGCGACGATCGCGGTCTCGGACGTCGACGAGGCGCACAAGACCCTCACCGAGCTGGGCGCGGACGTCATCGCGGGCCCGGTGCCGACACCGGTGGGCCGCAACCTGATCGTCCGGCACCCGGACGGAGCGGTGTACGAGTACGCGGACCGGCGCGGCCACTGACCCCCGGGCCGCTTCCGGGCGCCGGAAAATCCCGCGTGCCGCGCACCCTCCCGGCCGTAGAGTCGAGCGTTCGCCGAAAGAGCGCAGGCACGAAGGAGCCACAGTGAGTGAGCAGCACACCTATCGGGTGATCGTCCGGGGCACCTGGGACGGCCTCGCCGAGGAGGCCCGCGGCCGGCTGCTCGCCGAGGCCGCCGACCACGGCCTGACCAGCATGCGCTTCACCGAGGAGGGGACGCTGTCGTACGAGCCGTCGCCGCTGAAGCACTTCTCGATGCGCTTTGTGGTGGTGTCGGACGCGGCGGACGGCGCGGAGATGGCGGGCGCGCTCGCCGAGGAGCGCGCCGAGACGACGCTGCGGGAGCTCGGTTACGGCTTCGCCGGGCTGCGGTCGACGGTCACGGACCTCGACACCATGAAGATCAACTTCAAGCCCGCGTCTCGACGGTGATCGCCCACCGCTCGTGATCCCGCCACTCCCCGTCGATGTGGATCATCTTCGGGGAGAGCCCCTCCAGCCGGAAGCCGCAGGCCCGGGCGAGGGCGATCGAGGCGGCGTTGCCGGGCTGCACGTTGATCTCCAGCCGGTGCAGCCGCAGCGGCCCGAAGGCGTGGTCCACCACGAGGCCGAGCGCCTCGCGCATCAGCCCGCGCCCCGCCGCGTGCGCGAACGCGCCGTAGCCCAGCGCGCCGCACTGGAAGGCGCCCTCGACGATGTTGTTGATGTTGACGAACCCGGCGACGGCTCCGTCCTCCCGGGCGCACACGAGGAAGCCGGCCTTCGACGGATCCTCGATCAGCCGGCCCGCGTAGGCCGTGTACGCGTCGGCGGTGGCCGGCGGGAACAGCCACGGGCGGTGCAGATCCTCGCTCTCGCGCACGCGCGCGGTGAACTCCGGCCCGTCCTCGTAGGTGAAGTGGCGTATCCCCACGCGGGGGCCCTCGGCGAGGTAACGGGATGCGGTGTGCGGCATCGAAACAGCGTACGACGCCGGTCAGGTCACCTCCGCCGGGTCCTGGAATACGCCCAGTACGCCCCGCACAGCGCGCCGATGATCCCCATGGCGAGCAGGGCCGTCCACAGCGGCACGGTCACCAGGGGGATCAACAGTCGGATCTCCGTGTCGTCGGTGTTCTGGAAGATGAAGACCAGGCAGAGGACGGCGAGCACCAGGACGGCGATCCGGCCGGGCGTCATGGCGGGGTTCCTGCCGCCGTGCTTTCCACCGGTCCCGGAGGTCTTCGAGGTCTTCGGGCTCATACCACCAGGGTGAGCCCTGGCCCGTGCTCACGCACGGTGAGACGCGACCGCCGGGTGAGCCGCGCCCGCCCGGCCGGACGGTCAGCGCAGGGCGGGTGCGTCGAGGGTGAGGGTGCGGGCGTCCGCGTCGAGTTCGGCGGCCACGCCGAAGGGCACGGTCAGCGCGCCCTCGCAGTGCCCGAATCCGAGCTCCTCGAGGACGGGCACGCCCAGGCCGCCGAGCCGGTCGACGAGGACCGGGCGCAGTTCCTCGTAGGGTCCGCACTTGTCCCAGGAGCCGAGCGCGACGCCCGCCACGCCGTCCAGCCATCCGGTGCGCAGGAGCTGGGTGAGGGCCCGGTCGACGGCGTACGGCCGCTCCCCCACGTCCTCGATCATCAGCAGCCCGCCGCGGGCGCCGGCGCGGGTGTGCGGGGTGCCGTAGCCGGTGGCGAGCAGGGTCAGACAGCCGCCCAGAGTGACGCCCCGCGCCCGGCCCGGAGCGATGGCCGTACCGGCGGAGGCGAGCGTGCGGACCGTCTCCGGGGCGAACAGGGTGGCTCGGAGGTGCTCCTGCGCCCGGACGTTCTTGATGAGGTCGATGCCCGCGGCCACCGGCCCGTACAGCGTGACCAGGCCCAGCCGGACCGCGAACGCCTCGTGCAGGGTGGTGCTGTCGCTGAAGCCGACGAACACCTTCGGCCCGGCCGCGCGCATCGCGTCCCAGTCGAGCAGGTCGACGACGCGCTGAGCGCCGTAGCCGCCTCGGGCGCACAGCACGGCGTCGACGTCCGGATCGCACCAGGCCCGCTGGAGGTCGGCGGCCCGGTCTGCGTCGGCACCCGCGAGGTGGGGCAGCCGGTCGTCCCGGTCCAGCACATGGGGTGCGGCCACCGGGTCGAGGTCCCAGCCGCGCAGCAGGTCGAGCCCGGCCTGCAGCCGCTCCTCCGCCACCGGCCCACTGGGCGCGACGACCGCGACCCGGGCGCCCGCGGCGAGCCTGTCCGGCCGCACGAGTTCCTTCACTGCACAAGCTCCAACCTGGGGATTCCGGGCGGACGCAGCCCGAAGACCTGAGCGTACAGCGACAGCTCGGCCTCCAGGGCGCGCACCGTGGTCGCCGCCTGCCGGAACCCGTGCCCCTCCCCCTCGAAGGCGAGATACGCGTGCGGCACCGGTCGCCCCGCCAGCCGGTCCAGGAACCGTTCGCACTGGACGGGCGGGCAGATCACGTCGTCCAGACCCTGCAACAGCAGGAACGGGACGGTGATCCGGTCTGCGTGCTCGACGGGCGAGCGCTCCGCGTACCGGTCGGGCTCCCCCACTGCCTCAAGGGCGTGGGAGGCACCCCCACCGGCGAAGGGCCCGACGAGACTGTCCAGGTAGCGCGACTCGAAGTCGTGGGTCTCGCCCGTCGCCCAGCCCACCAGGTCCAGCACGGGGTAGCGGATCGTGCCGCAGGCGTAGACGTCCGCGCCGGTCAGCGAGGCGGCGGCCGTCCAGCCGCCCGCGCTGCCGCCGCGGATCGCCAGCCGTTCGCGGTCGGCCGCGCCCTCCTCGGCGAGGGCCAGGGCTACGGCCGCGCAGTCCTCGACGTCGACCACGCCCCACTGCCCGCGCAGCCGCTCCCGGTACTCCCTGCCGTACCCGGTGGACCCGCCGTAGTCGACCTCGACGACACCGATGCCCCGGGAGGTGAAGTAGGCGATCTCCAGGTCCAGGACCAGCGGCGCGCGGTCGGTGGGCCCGCCGTGCGCCCACACGACGTAGGGCGGCAGCTCATCGCCGGGCGCGACGACGCCGGGGTGGTGGGGCGGGTACACGTGCGCGTGGACGTCCCGCCCGCCGGGGCCCGCGAACGTCCGGATCCGCGGGTCGGGGTAGTGGGCCGGGTCGACCACGTCCTCGTGCGCGGCGCCGATCACCCGGGCCCGGCCGGTCCGGGCGTCCAGCTCCACGACCTCGTAGGCGCTGCGCGGACCGGCCGCGACGGTGACGACGCGTTCCCCGTGCACCGCGAGGGTGGCCGCGCACTCGGTCCACGGTCCGGCCGCGTCGACGAGTACACCGGTCTGCGGGTCGAGGATCCCGAGGGCGCTCGCCCCGCGGCCGTGCAGGACCGCGACGAGACCGCTCTCCAACGGCGCGAACCAGCGCTGCCCGAGCTTCCACAGGGCCCCGCCGAACTCCTCGTCGCGCGGGCAGACGGGCTGATGGTCGCGGTATACGTTCCACCAGCCACTTCGGTCGCTTGTATACAGTAGGCAGTCTCTCGTCGACTGCATACTGCTGTCCGGTGACTGCATACTGCTGTCCGGTGACTGCATACCCTCGGCCGGCGACTGCCTACGGTCGCCCCGCGACTGCCGACCGTCCTCCGGCGACCGTCTCCGGTCGCCGGTCCCCGGCATCCGATCGTCCGTCGCCCGCATCTCGTCGACCGTCCCCGGCATCCGATCGCCCGTCGCCCGCATCCAATCGACCTGCGCGATCGACTCCCCCGGCCCGCCGGCCACCACCCGGGCCCCGCCGAGGGCGCCCTCCTCCGTGACGTCGGCGACGACGACCTCCGTGCCCTCCCAGGGCATCAGCGGATGGTCCCAGGTCAGCCAGGCGGCCCGGCGGCCGTCGGGTGAGAGACGGGCTCCGGTGACGAACCGTCGGCTGTCGTCGGTGAGTTCGCGCACGGCCGCGCGGTCGCCGGCGGCCGAGCCGTCCAGGGGTACGGCGGCCAGGACCCGGCGTACGTCGGTGGGGCCGGCCCCGGTGAACTCCTCCAGTACGCACCACACTTCGCCCCGGTCGAGCAGCAACTGCGGCTCCGCCCAGCGCAGTCCGCCGCCCACCGAGGAGACGGGAGTGAGCGGACGCGGCTCGCTCCCGGACTCCGACTCCGACTCCGACTCCGACCCGGGCTCGTACACATACAGCCGCTGGTCGGCGCAGTGCACGAACACCACGAGGAGTTGCCCCTCACACACGACTCCGGCCCAGGGCTGTCCGCCGTACTCGACGACCCTGCTGCGGACGTTCCACGGCGCCGGCAGCACCGACTCCTGCGTGCCGTCCACACGTCGCCGTACGAGGGTGCGGCGGCCGTTCTCGGTGGGCCGGGGCGCGGTCCACCACACCTCGTCGCCGACGAAGCCGACGCACTCGGGGCGCCCGTCGTGAGCGGCCACGAGGCTCGCGTCGATGGGCGAGGGCCAGGAACCGTAGGACAGCACCTGCACGTTGTCTCCGCTCCCGCTTCCGAACCGCTTCCGCTCCCGTTTCCGAACCGCTTCCGCGCCCGCTCCCGCTTCCGAACCGCTTCCGCTCCCGTTTCCGAACTGCTTCCGCTCCCGTTTCCGAACTGCTTCCGCTCCCGCTTCCGAACCGCTTCCGCTCCCGTTTCCGAACTGCTTCCGCTCGCCTAGATGATCAATTCCAAGGGGTGCCTGCGGAGACGCAAACGAGGGCATCCATGATCGTTTTGTGACGAACAACCTGGACACCCTCGCGACAGCA
>NZ_JBFAKW010000238.1:0-5198 GCF_040655955.1 Streptomyces sp. NPDC050263
GCGTCGACCACCTGTTGTCGTGTCGGTCCCTCTCTGTCGCCCGGGTACCCTTCGCCGTGGAAATCACCCCTCCTGTTCTCGTGTCGAGGGACGTGTGCCTGCGCGACAGGGTGCGTGCCGTCCGCGGCGGGGACGACCGGGCGGTCGGCCGACTCGCGCGGATGGTCGACGCCGTCCCGGGCGGGTGTGCAGCAGCGGTGCTCGTCTTTCACTGCGTCTCTCTCGAGGACCTGACCAGGACGGTCGCGAAGACGTCGGTGTTGTAGTGGACCTCCGTGCACTCGATCACCGTCCCGTCTTCGCCGTGGGTGTTCTGTCGCGCGCGCAGGACCGGCCGGCCCGGTTGCAGGTTCAGGGCCGCGGCGACCGGTGTCGGCGCGGCCACGGCCTCCAAATATGCCTCGTCCTTGACCGCACGGGTGCCGTGCGCCGCCAGCAGGCTCGGGAGGTTCTGATCGGGGTGGGCCAGTGCTGTGGGATCGAGCCCGTTACCGGCGATGGCCGTCGGCAGGTAGTCGACGAGGTAGACGCCGGGGTTGTGGTCGATGACCAGCGTGCGCTCGATGTGCCAGACGTCTTCGGTGGCGACCATGGACTCGGCGACCCACGAGGGCGCCGTCCCCGTGGTCGCGCCGAAGCCGCGGATCTCGACGTCGAAGCCGGCGGCACGGATGCGCTCGGGAAGGGATCCGACGACGCCCACATCGACGTAGATGCTGCGGAACGCCGCAGAGCCGGTACCGGCGGGCGGTTCGGCGATGAAGGTGCCGTTCCCCCATCGGCGGGTGACGAGGCCCTCGTGCCAGAGTTGCCGGAGTGCCGAACGAACCGTGACCCGGCTGACCCCGATGCGCGTCGCCAGATCGGACTCACCGGGCAGGCGGTCACCTGCGGTCCCCTCGCGAATGAGGTGGAGGATGCTCAGGCGAGCGTGGTCGACGCGGTTCACAGAGAACTCCTCGGGGCGGTCGGCGCAGGCCGGCGGACGACGGCGATCACCAGGAACCTAGCCGGTAGAGCGACCGGGGCGTGTTCGGGTACGTGTCGCGGACGGTGGCCTCGATGAGCCGCGCGCGCAGCTCGTCGCACTCCGCGCGGTGCGCCGGGTCCCCGGCCAGGTTGACCCGCTCGTCCGGATCCGTCTCCAGGTCGAACATCTGCTCCCCGCCGCCCTCGAAGTACCGGGTGTACCGGTGCCGTTCCGTGCGGATCGTGCGGGCCCAGCTCGAGGGCGAGATGTCCATGTGGCTGTTGTTGGACTGGACGAGGACCTCGTCGCGCCACTCGTCTCCGGCACCCGCGTCCGTGGTCAGCAGCGGAAGCAGCGAGCGGCCGTGCAGCATGGAAATCGTGTCCGTGCCACCGGGACGGCCGACGGGGAGGGCGGGCGGGTCGATCCGGGCCCAGTCGTAGATCGACGCGGTGATGTCCGTGTGCTTGACCAGCTCGCGGCGCACCGAGGGCTTCACCGAGGGGGCGGCGATCATCAGGGGAACGCGGATGCACGAGTCGTAGTGCCGCTCCCACTTGCCCAACAGGCCGTGGTCGTGCAGGAGTTCGCCGTGGTCGGAGGTGAAGACGAACAGGCAGTCGTCCACGCGTCCGGTCTCCTCCAGGACGCGCCGGAGCCGCCCGATCTCGTGGTCGAGGTGCGCCAGGTCGGCGAAGTAGAGCTGTCGTTCACGGCGCCAGTCGGAGTCGTCGTACGACGCGCTCTTGTACCGCTCCTGCGCGAAGTACGGTATCGGGTCGTCCTGCCATTCGGCCGGGATGGGCTCCGGGATGGCATCGACTTCGACCCGCTCGTCATAGTCGGCCGGCGGTGTGAAGGGGTTGTGCGGCTGCACGTAGCTGACCTGGGCGAACACGTCGCCGTCCGGGGTGTGACGCAGGAACTCGCAGGCGCGGTCGGTGATCCAGGCGGTCTGTGAGACCTCGGCGGGCAGCGGCAGCTCGTAGGCCAGTTGAGCGGTCTGCGGGTAACGGCTCTGCGCGTCCAGGATCTCGTCGCGGAGGTTCTCGTGGTCGGGTCCGTAGTCCTCCAGCTCGGGCACCATCGTCATCCACACCGTCGCCCTGGCCGCGTCGTACCACTGCGGGTGCGTCTCACGGACCCAGTCGAGCCAGGCGCCGGCCCGGGTGTCCTCGGTGTTGTCGACGACGTCGAATCCGTACGGCCGGTAGTCCGGGGCGATCGCCTCCAGTTGGGGAAGGAAGTGGAGCTTCCCGAAGGCCGCGGTGGTCCAGCCGGCGCTCTGCAGCGACTGCATGAACGTCGGCACCGCGGGGTCGAGGCGGTACCCGCACTCGCCCACGCCGTTGGCCGACGAGGAGATCCCGGTCGCGATGCTCGCCCGCGCGGGAGTGCACACCGGGTTCTCGGTGAACGCGTGCCGGAACTCGGCCCCCTCCGCCCGCAGGCGACGCAGTTCGGGCAGGTCGACCACGCCGTCGTCTGCGGCCTCGACCCACTTGGCGGCGAGCTGGTCGACCATGGCCAGGATGATCGTGCGCGGCATGGAAGTCTCACTTCCTGGAGAGGTATAGACGTCTACAACAATGCAGGCTACCGTACACCCGAACCTGAGCCTCACCCTTTGGATCGAGATGACCCGAGTTCACCCCGGCCCGCGCGACGCGGGGCCGATCAAGACGTATCTGGACTGCGACACCGGCATCGACGACGCGATGGCGTTGCTCTACCTGCACCACCGGCCCGAGGTCGATCTGCTGGGGGTGGGGACCGTCAGCGGCAACGTGACGTCGGCGCAGGCGGCGCGCAACACCCTGGCGCTGCTGGAACTGGTCGGCAGCTCCACTCCGGTGGCGGTGGGCGAACGCGACCCTCTCGCACAGGCCTTCGCAGGGGGCGCCCCCTCGGTGCACGGGAGGGCGGGTACCGGAAACGTCCAGCTGCCGCCCTCGGCGAGGCTGCCCCACGAGCTCGACGCGCCGGACCTGCTGATCCGGCTGGCACGCGAACATCCGGGCGCTCTCCGGGTGATCGCGACGGGCCCGCTCACGAATCTCGCGGTCGCGCTGCGGCGCGAGCCCGAACTGCCGGGCCTCGTGGCCGAGGTGACGATCATGGGTGGTGCCGCGCTGGCGCCGGGCAACATCACCCCGGCCGCCGAGGCCAACATCGCGGGGGACCCCGAGGCGGCCGCTGCGGTGTTCGCGGCGGACTGGCCGCTGACGATGGTCGGCCTCGACGTGACGATGCAGCACCGGCTCACCGAGGAGCACCGCGGCAAGCTGCTCACCGGGGAACACGAGCCCGCGCGCGTCATCGGGCAGATGCTCGACCGGTACCTCGACTTCTATGTCGGCATCTTCGGAGTGCGCGGTTGCGCGTTGCACGACCCGCTCGCCGCGGCCATAGGCGTCGGCCTCGTCGTGCCGTCGCTCGCCCCCACCGTGCGCGTCGAGGTCGACACCACCACCGGGCCGGGGCGAGGCGGCACGGTCGCCGATCTGCGCGGGCAGTACGTCGACTACCCCGCGCAGGAGGGTGCGAACTGCCGGGTCGTGCTGGCGGTGGACGACGCGTTCGCCGACGACCTGGTGGCGACGCTCCTGCAGATCCCCGGGGCCGGCTGATGACCGACACGCGCGCCGCGTTGACGAGCCTTCCCAAAGCCGAACTGCACGTGCACCTCGAGGGCACCCTGACCGCGTCCACGCGATCACGGCTCGCCGCTCGGCATGGGGCGCGGGACCCGCTCGCGGGAGTGGACCTCGTCGCGGAGTGCCGGTGCTTCGCCGGGTTCGCCCGCGTCTACGCGGAAGGTTCGACGGTGCTGCGCACGGCGGCCGACTTCGCCGACGCCGTGGACGCCTACCTGGCCGAGGCGCACGGTTACGGAGTCAGGCACGTCGAGTTCGCCGTCGATGTCCAGACGCACCACCGGCGCGGCGTGCCCCTGGGCTCCGTGGTCGACGGCGTGTGCGAGGGCCTCGACCGATGGCGGGGCCGAGGCGTGTCGGGCGGAATGATCGCCACACTGGACCGCCAGGACGGTGGCAGTGCCGAGGACGTCCTGCGCGCCCTCCGGCCGCGCCGCGACGACGTACTGGGGATCGGTGTCGCGGGCGACGAGCGGGCGGGCGCGCCGCCGGTGTTCGCGAAGGCGTTCGCCGCCGCCCGGGACTGGGGATGGGGGCGCACCGCGCACGCCGTCGCCCCTGACTGCATCGAAGCCGCCCTGGAAACCCTGGGCGTCGACCGGGTCGACCACGGATTCCGAGTCGCCGAGCGAACGGACCTCGTCGAGCGGATGATCGGCCAGGGCATCGCGCTGGCGGCCTGCCCGGTGACCAACGTCCTCGTCGGCCCGGTGCCGAGCCTGAGCGCTCATCCGCTGCCACGGCTGATGAGGCTCGGCGTCAGGGCATCCCTCTCCACCGACGACCCCGCGTACTTCGGCTGTGGGCTGGAGGACGTCTACACCGCCGCTCTGAACGAGATGGGCCTGCGACTCGAGGAACTCGTCGAGTGCGCGGTCACCTCGGTGGACAGCTCGTTCGCGACCGTCCGGCGAAAATCCGAACTGCGTGCGTCCATCGACTCTTGGCGCGCGGCGCACATGCCGACGCCCTGAGGCAAGGCCAGATCAGATCAGATCAGGCGGAGCGGACCGGGCACGCACGAGCCGGCTGCCGTCAGTGCCGACGGAGCACACCGATTCTCGCCGGTTCCCGGCCCATGTCACGTAGAGCAGAACTGTGCGCAGTCGCGTACTCAGACAGGAGAACGGAACATGAGACACACGCCGCGTTTGATCGCGCTCGGACTGAGCACGATGCTCGCTGTCCTGTCGCTGGGAGCCTGCAGCTCGTCGTCATCGGGCAGTGGGGACGGCAACGAGACGGTCACTGTCGCGGGCGACGGATACACGCTGGGGGGAGAGGCCTACATCGGGAAGGCGAAGGGCTACTTCTCCCAGGAGAAGCTGACGCCCAAGGTCCAGACCTTCGCCACCGGTCTCGACGGCATCAAGGCGATGATCGCCGGCCAGGTGCAGTTCTCCTTCGGCCTGGACTTCGCCGCGGTGTCCACCGCGACGAAGAACGTCGCCATTCTGGGTACCGTCGGTGCGCCCAGCGCGGCCGGCGGCTACAACCAGATGTTCTTCAGCAAGGGCATCACGTCGCCGGGCCAGCTCGCCGGCAAGAAGATCGGGGTCCTGGCCGGAACC
>NZ_JBFAKW010000239.1:0-4942 GCF_040655955.1 Streptomyces sp. NPDC050263
CCTCGTACTGGACGTACTTGGGCTTTCGGCCGGTGCGGCGAGAGTGCGTGCCGGGCGTCGCGACGGGGCGAACGTTGCCTGCCGCGGCACTAGCTTCTCCCGAAGTTGATTCGCCGACTCTCCCAGAACGATCGCACTGAGCATCAGCTCAAGCATGAGGCAGTCGTACTCATCGTCGTCGTTGCGATAGCGCTCCGGGTCGCGTTCCACCACGGCCTCGGTGATCTGCCAGCCACCGGCATCGACCGGTGCGAAGGTCGCTTCGAAGACCCCGCTGCCTGTCCAGCTTCGGTGCAGGAAGACGACATCACCCTCAGCGAAGACATCCCACTTCTCGTCCATGTCTCGGGACGAGTAGCCGAGCTGGATGCGCTCCCACTCCTCATCCGACCAGATCCGCCGCGGCAGGAGCGGCATCGCACGAGGAACGGAGAGCGACTGGATGCGGTCGGAGAAAGAAGACCGGGTCACGCGTTCGTCAGCTGGCATGCAGCGATCCTACGAAGGGCGTCGCCCAGAGCGACAGCCTCAATGTTCCTGCGATTGCTACACCGTCATAAGCTGGGCAAACACCAGCGACGAAGCGCTCTTCCGTTGATAACGCCCGGGCCCAGGAAGACGGTGTTCTCCTTGCCGGCGATGAAGTCCAACGTGCCCAGATGCGCGAGCTGTTGTCGCGTCATGCCGCGCAGATGGGTGACGTCGAGTTCCTCGATCGTCTTGACGGCGGGGAAGCGGGCGGCGCGGACGCGGGCCTCGCCGCCGTGCGATTCGCGGGCGGAGACTTCGCGCTGGAGGCAGGCGACCAGGTATTCGGCGTGGGTCCAGGACTCTTTGCGGGCGCGTTCGGCGAGCCGGTCGGCGGCGTCCAGCAGGGCGGGGGCCTTCATCGCGCGGGCGAGGAAGGCGAGGTCGGCGGTGGTCTGGGAGCCGGTTCTGCGGCCCGCTCCGGTGTTCTCGGCCGGGGCAGCGGTGGTGCGGGGCATCAGCCGGCCTCCCTGTCGCCGCCGCCTTCGATGACGGTGAACAACCGGTCATAGGAGCCGAGTTCGCGTTGCTCGACCTCGACGAGCGGGCCGTCCTCGGCCGCGGGCCGGTGGGTGTCCTTGGCCTGGGCGGCCTGGTGATGGTGGGCCTGCCCGCGCATCGTCTGGCCCGCGGCGGCGTGATCGGGATCGGTGAGGGTCTGGTGGCGGGCCCAGCAGCGGGGGTGGCGGGCCATGATCACGCCGCCGGGCGCCAGCGCGATGACTTCATCGTTGTCGGTGGGCACGGTGACGGTGCGTCCGATCGCCTCGGGGTGCACGGAGTAGTCGTTGGTGTCGACGCGGACGTAGTGGTCACGCCCGATGCGGGTCTGCATCCGCCACCACGCGGGCGGATCGACGGGCGGCAGGGTGAGCATCCCGGCCCGGTCGGCCTCCCAGATGCCGGGCGATCGCCCGGATCGGCATCTGCTCGGGCCCGGTGCAGCCTGCGGATCTCTGCCCAGTCCTCCACGCGGATCACCCTTCCCTCCTGACCTTCCGATCAAGATCAGGTTCAGGCGAAGACCACCCTGAGGGTCACTTTTGATCCGCGGTCAGAGGGTCAGAATTGAGGCGTCGCCGAGAAATTCCCCAGCGGCGGCCACTTGGCGGGGAGCTATCTGGCCGTCGGTGGTCACTCTGCGTTCCCGGATGGTTCGTCGTTCTTGATCGGTCCCGGCGGCAGCTGGGGCCTGGCTCCGGTGGCACCTGGATGGGGTTGTTGCACATGCCGTAGCGGCATGTGGTGGGGTCGGGGCACCACAGCACGAAAGGCTCTGTCTGCGATGTACCCCTCCCTCACGCCTCCCCGGCAGGTCAAGATCGGTGATGCCGCTGCGTTCGCCGGGATCACCCCACGCGCCATCCGCCACTACCACGAGATCGGTCTGCTGCCGGAGCCCGAGCGCGGCGGGGACGGCCGCCGTCGCTACGGCTATGACGACATGACCCGCCTGCTGTGGATCCGCAAGATGGCTGATGCCGGTATCAGCCTGGACGACATGCGGGCCGCCTTCGGCGAAGCCCGGGACGAAGCTGGAGACGAAGCCCTGGACCAAGCCCCGGATATCGAGTCGGTCCTGAGCAGGCTGGAGGAAACCTTGGCGGCGCAGGAGGCCGCCATCAAACGTCGGCGCGCGGCTGTCCAGCGCCTGCAGGCGGTGGGCAGCCCGCTGGGGCTGCTCTCCGAACTGGTCACGGACCGGCTCAGCCACCTGCCCCCGGGCGCGTTGCGCCCCTCCGATCTGGACGCCCTGCTAGTCACGGAACGGATCTTCGGGCCGCTGGGCGCCGCCATCCAGGCCAGCACGTTCATCGTGCTGGCCACCCACCCCGAGCTGCGGGCCGAGGAGGACCGTCTTGAGGCGGCCGAGGCAGCCCTCGACGACGGCGTCGAACCCGACGACCCGCGCGTCGAAGAGCTCGCCGTACAGCGATGCGCTCACCAAATGGCCCTGAATCAGGCCATCGAGGCAGCTGGTCTCGACGCGGCCGAGGAGAAGATCTTCGAGATCTACGACGCCGACCTGAAAGGGGAGGAGGGCACAGAGATGAGTGCCGCCGCAGCGATCACCAAGATGCCTTACGACTTCTCTCCTGCCCGGATGCGCTGCGTGGAACTCGCCGGACGGCTCTTCGGCGAGGCCCTTGCCGACGCCCACTCCGCGGACAGCTGATCGCCTGTGCCTGGCACTGACGTGGCCCGACAACCGGTCGCGTTCATCCGCATGTGACCGATCGGGTCAGACGTCGAGCCCGGGCCGTAACCAAGAGCGACATCACAACTGGCCGTACGTGGGGATTCCGAACTGGCCGCTGACACGGGAGCTCTGGAACGACGACTGGCCGGAGTGGGAGTCTCTCGACTACGTCGCCATGGAGGCGTATGGACTACTCACCCGCGCGGACGACGGCTGCAGCGACGCATTCTATGAAGCCGTCGAAGCCGAGCAGGGCGCTGCAGGCGGCAATCGAGGGCCGCGCGGCGAGCAGTGGGACGTGCGATGCGAAGACGAGTCGAAGCGCAAACTGCCGAGACTGAGCGCGATGTTTCCCCTCCAGCCACTGGTCCGGTAGGCGCGAAAGCGCGAGGGATCAGGCCGAGGCTTCGGGGGTGTCAACAGACAGGCGATGCCACGCGTGGCCGCAGCCGCCGGAGCAGAAGCGCTCTCGTCGGCGTTCGTCGGCGACGGCCGGCACCGCGATCAGTAGCCGGAATGACTTCAGGCGCTCGTCGTGCGGGGTGAGACTGGCGATCTTTCCGAGTTGCTGGTCGATCCGCCCTCGTGTGATCAGAACCGCCGGTGTGTGCGTGGCGCGAAGTCCGGCGCGTCGGATACTTTCCGGGCCGTCCTCGGCGGTGGCGCGGGCCTGAATGCAGAAATGTGACAGGAGGCGCAGGGTGTTGGACTGCTCCTCAGTCGAGAGGCCCTCGAACCACTCGATTCCCTGTGGCATCGGCCGTAGCTCCTGGGCGAGTTCGTTGAGAATGGTGTACGGATCAGCCATTCTCACGCCCCCATTGCGCTCGATTCACAGACTTTCCCGGTCATCCAAGCAGACCCTCGGGTGCCTAGTAGACTGTCGCAGCTAATTTTTGGGATAGAGGTGGCGCAGTTTGATGCGTGCGTCGTGGGTGGTGAACTGCCAGCTCACCTGACGTTGGTCGGTGTTGGTGGCGTTCTGCCAGGCCGAGAGTTCGGTGTTGAGGATGTCGAGGTCGCTGATCCTGCGGTCGAGGCATTGCCGGGTCAGCGCAGAGAGTTCGATCTCGGCGATGTTGAGCCATGACCCGTGCTTGGGCGTGTGGTGGATCTCGAGGCGTTGGGCCAGGGCGAATGCCTCTTCTGGTTCGAATGCCTCGTACAACGAGGCGATGCTGTGGGTGTTGAGGTTGTCCATCACCAGCACCACGGCCTCGGCGTCGGGGTAATCCACGCTCAGCAACTGCTTGACCTGGCCGGCCCAGTCGATCCGGGTCCGCTGGGACAGCGCCTGAACAGCACGCCACCCGCGCAGGGGTTCGACCCACACGAAGATCGAGCACGTGCCGCAGCGGATGTACTCGCTGTCCTGGCAGGCGTCGTGACCAGGGCGGGCCGGGAGCGGGTCGCGGGTATCGGCGAGGAGCTGGTAGGGCTTCTCGTCCATGCACACCACCGGACGTGCCGGGTCGTAGGGCCGGGCATAGACGGCCAGCACGTCTTCCATCCGGGCCGCGAACTCCGCGTTCGCCCGTGGTGGGATGTTCCAGCACTTTCTCAGGTGAGGACGCAGTTCCGTTTTTTTAAGACCCGCCCGATGGTGGAGTGGTCCAGATCGGGGATGTCCTCGGCCAGCGCGACGTGCTTCTCCAGCAGACGCAGCGACCACCGGGCATAGCCCGGGGGTGGCTGCGAGCATGCCATCGCGATCAGCCGGGCTTCGACCTCACCGGTCACCGGCGAGGGCACCGGCGGGAGGTCACGCCTCTTCCGCGCGATCGTGGCGTGCACATCGCCACCAGTCTCGGCAAAACGCTTGGCAACCAGCCGTAACGTCTCACCGGAGACGCCGATCCGGGCCGCGATCGCCTCCTTGGAATCCACGTCACCCACCGAGACATCCAGTGCAAGCAGCACCCGCGCACGCATGATCATCGAGGCCCCGCGAACCCCCGTCGTGGTCACCCGGACCAGCTCCTCACGATCCTGCGCGCTCAGCCTGACCGGCCGCTTCTTCTGTGAACCCACGATGACAGTCCTGTCTGGCAAAAGGGAGGGAACCCACCTGACACCAGCCTCCCAACCAGACATGCCATAACTAAGCAGCGACACGCTACTAGTGCCGTAGCAGGGAATGTTTGCCCTGTTGTGATGTGACGCGTCGTCCGGGTGCTGTGCCGGGCGGCGCGTGTCCGGCACTCTGTCCGGGTG
>NZ_JBFAKW010000240.1:0-4895 GCF_040655955.1 Streptomyces sp. NPDC050263
GCGTGGAGCCCCTCGGCCTCGATGGAGCCGGGGGCCGAGGCGGCCGGACGTCGTGCCGCTCGGCCACCGGCTCCATGCCTCCGCCGGCTGCGGCGCTGCCGCCGAGGGGTCCCGCATCCGTCGGGCCTCCACCCGGAGCGACCGGTCCCCGACGAGCCGTCGGTCTGCGTGCCGGTCAGGGCCCGCCCGCTCGCCGGGCAGGCCCTGCCGGAGTTCCGGAGCCCAGGCCCTGCCGGAGCTCCGGAGCCCAGGAGCTCCGGAGCCCAGGAGCCCCGGAGCCCAGGACGCTCTAGTTGTCCCGCAGGAACGTCTGGGCCAGTTGGTCGCCCAAGGTCACCGCCGCGCTGTGGTTCTCGATGGGGGACACCTTGGAGTTCTTGAAGAGGATGTAGGTGACGCCGGAGTCGGTGCCGCCGTTCTCCGGGTCCGGGTCTATGCCGAGGGCCTTGGCCGTCGCGTACGAGGCCTCGCCGATTATCTTCGTGGGGCCGGTGTCGCCGACGACCGCGTACTCCACCTTGTTCTGGTAGATCACCGCGACGACCCCGCCGCCCTTGATGCCCGCGGAGCCGTAGTTCCAGATGGAGCTCGAGCTGGGCACGACGACGTAGGGCAACGAGTCGGCGCGCAGCGGCTTGCCGTCCGACTGGTGGAAGGCCGTGTCGTCCTGGTACCAGGGGTCGGTGTCCTCGCTGCACTTGGAGGTGCGCTGGCCGTCGCAGTCGATGTCCATGTCGGCTTTCCAGAAGACGGCGCCGTTCTTGCCGCACACCGGGACGGTGGCCGAGGTCTCGTCGTCGGTCCTGTACTTGCCGTTCGAGATCTGCGAGCAGGACGTCACCTTGGCGAGCAGGGCGGCCGCGCTGACCGACCCCTCCCGTACCGGGGTGGAGGCGGAGGCGTTCGCCGGGAGGACCGCGGCGGCGAGGAGGGCGGCGCCGGTGGCCGCGCCGAGGGTCAGTGTCGAAGAGCGCACGGTGGGGGACCCTTCCGTCAGGTCTGTTAGGAAAGTTTCCTTACGTGGGTGCCGTACAACGTGGACCCGCCGCCCCGGTGCCGTCAACCCCTCTGCCGTGAACGGAGATTGGCCGGAAAGGGTCCGACCTTATCGGTCCGGACCATTGACCCCGTCGGGTCCGGTCGGGACTCTGTTCACGCCTCGAAATTCGGTGCATGAACCTGGTTCATACATGCGAACAGCTGGCGGCGGTCCATTCGGAATATTGAGACATTCCGGCCAATCCTGACGTCTGAGGCTACCCCCCACTCTCCAGGAAGGCGAGTTCACTCATGAGCAACGCCCGGCAAACATCGGAGGACTTGGCCCTGAGGGTGGGTGCGTCATGAGGCGTCTCGGTCCCGTGCTGACGGCCGGAGCGCTCGCCGCCGCCGGGCTGCTGACGGTCTCCGCAGCCGCCCCGCCACCTGCCGCGCCCCCCGTCCGACAGCCCGCGGCCGTCGCCCGTCCGGCCGCCGCCACCGACTGGTCCGTGGCCATGATCGACTCGACCACGGCCCGCTTCACACCGAGCACCATCGGCGGCTGGTCATACCCCGTGGGCCTGTACCTCTACGGCCAGTACCTCACCTACCGGCGCACCCACGAGCCCCGGTACCTCGCCTACATCCAGGCCTACGTCGACCGCTTCGTGCGCACCGACGGAACCATCGACCAGAACTTCAACAGCCTCGACAGCATGCAGGCCGGCCGGCTGCTGGTGATCCTGCACCACGAGACCGGCCAGGACCGCTACCGCATCGCGGCCAAGAAGATCCGCGACCGGCTGAACAGCTACCCGCGCACCTCCGACGGCGGTTTCTGGCACGCAGACACCAGCAGCCGCGCCCACCAGCTCTGGTCGGACGGCGTCTACATGGTGAACCCCTTCCTCGTCGAGTACGGCAAGGAGTTCGGCGACTCGGCCTACGCCCATGACGAGGCGGCGAAGCAACTCGCTGTCTACGGCCGTCATCTCCAGGTGTCGAACGGCCTGCTGCGGCACGCCTACGACGAGTCGAAGACCGTGAGCTGGGCCGATCCGGAGACCGGGCTCGCCCCCGAGCGCTGGTGCCGGGCGGTGGGCTGGTACTCGATGGCGATCGTCAACGTGCTCGACGCGCTCCCTGCCCGGCACCCCGGCCGGCACCGGCTCGTCGGCATCCTGCGGCAGCTGGCCGCCGGTCTCGAGCGGTACCAGGACCCGGCGACCGGACGCTGGTTCCAGGTGATCGACCAGGGCGGCCGGAGCGACAACTGGACCGAGACCTCCTGCTCCAGCATGTTCACCTACGCCCTCTCGCGCGGCGCCCAGCAGGGATACATCGACGCGCACTACCGGTCCGTCGCGCGGCGCGGCTACGAGGGCGTCCTCGCAAGGATCTCGATCGGCCCCGACGGCCGCACCGACCTCACCGACATCTCCATCGGCACCAATGTCGGCGACTACGACTTCTACATCGCGCGGCCCCGGGAGACCAACGACTTCCACGGCCTCGGCGCCTTCCTGATCATGAACGAGCAGCTCAGGACGGACGGACCAGTACCGCGGCAACAGTGAAGTGAAGGGACACAAGGGACACTCATGAACCGCACCAGATCGCTCGTTCCGACACTTGGTGGGCTCTTCAAGCCGGTGACGTCGTGAAACCCGGACGAACTCCCGGACGAACTCCCGGACGAACTCTCGGACGAACTCCCGGACGACGTCTCGGAAGAAGTCTCGGACGGCCCCTCCGGCGGCCCCTCCTCCACGGCCTCTCCCCGGCCCTCTCCCTGGCCCTCGCCGTGCCCCTGGTCGGCCTGAGCGCGACGGCCGCGCGTGCGGCCACCGACTACCAGGCCGAGAACGCCGCCGTCTCCCAGGGCGCCGTGGCCACCAACCATGCCGGGTACACGGGCACCGGCTTCGTCGACTACACCAACGTCAAGGGCTCGTACGTGGAGTTCACCGTGAGCGCGGCCGCAGCCGGCACCTCCTCGCTCACGTTCCGCTACGCCAACGGAACGGCCGTCGACCGGCCCATGGACATCTCCGTGGGCGGCACGGTCGTCGCCTCCGGCGTCTCCTTCCCGGCCACCGCCGACTGGGACACCTGGGTGACCAGGAGCGTCGACGTCCGGCTGGCCGCCGGTTCGAACAAGATCCGGGCCACCGCCACCACGGACAACGGCGGCCCCAACCTCGACCGGATCAGCGTCGGCGCGGCCCCCGACACCCAGGCCCCGAGCCGCCCCGGTCAGCCGGCCTGCTCCGCGATCACCGAGAACGGCCTCACCCTCACCTGGGGTGCCTCGACCGACAACGTGGGCGTCGCGGCCTACGACATCTACGAGCACGGCAACAAACTCAACGAGACGGAGGGGAGTTCCACCTCCCGGGCCCTCACCGGGCTGAGCCCCGACACCACTTACGACCTCACGGTCATCGGCCGTGACGCCGCCGGCAACGCCTCGCCGGCCAGCCCGGCCGTGGACTGCACCACCGCGAAGAGCACCGACACCACCCCGCCCACCCGGCCCGGCACCCTCAAGGTCGGCGAAGTGACCGCGAACAGCGCCGAGTTGAGCTGGGGCGCCGCCACGGACGACCGAGGCGTGGTCGCGTACGACATCCGCAGCGGCACCGCCGTCTACAAGACCGTCACCGGGACGACGGCCTCCCTGACCGGGCTCGCCTGCGACAGCCCGTACGCGCTGAACGTCGTGGCGCGGGACGCGGCGGGCAATGTGTCCGAGGCGAGCAACACCGTCGACCTCACCACGAAGGCCTGCGCGACGGACGGCGGTGTGCCCTCGTCGATCGCCACCGTCTCCAGCGGCTGGACCATTCCCTGGGGCGCCTACTGGATGCCCGACGGGCTCAGCGCCCTGGTATCCGAACGGGACGACTTCCGGGTCTGGAAGGTGACCAAGGACGGCACGAAGACCCAGGTCGGGACGGTGCCCAACACCGTCACCACCGACGGCGAGGGCGGTCTGATGGGTGTCGCCGTCGACCCCAAGTGGGCAACCAACCACTACGTCTACTTCATGCACACGGCGTCCGAGGGCAACCGGGTCGTCCGCATGACGTACAACGGTACTTCCCTGACCGGCTACACGGTCCTTCTCCAGGGCATCAAGAAGAACCGCTACCACAACGGCGGACGGCTGGCCTTCGGTCCCGACGGCTATCTGTACGTCTCCACCGGGGAGGCCCAGACGCCGAACCTCGCGCAGGACAAGAACTCGCTCAACGGCAAGATCCTGCGGATGACGACCGACGGCAAGGCGGCCCCCGGCAACCCGTTCGGCAACTACGTCTACAGCTACGGCCACCGCAATCCGCAGGGCCTCGCGTTCGACCGCAACGGACGGCTGTGGGAGGCGGAGTTCGGCAACAGCTCGAAGGACGAGCTGAACCTGATCAAGCCGGGCGGCAACTACGGCTGGCCGACCTGCGAGGGCGCCTGCGACGTCTCCGGCATGACCAACCCGAAGAAGACCTGGAACGTCTCCGAGGCCTCACCGAGCGCGATCGCCATCGTCCGCAACGTCGTCTACATGGCGTCACTGCGCGGCGAGCGGCTGTGGCGGATCCCGATCGACGGCGACACGGAGAACGTCGGCACGGCGACGGCGTACTACGTGGGTGCCTACGGCCGGCTGCGGACGGTCGTCAAGGTTCCCGGAGCCGACCAGCTCTGGCTGGCGACCACCAACGCCGACAACAACGGAGGCGAGGCGGACGGCGCGGACAAGATCTTCCGGGTGAACATCGACTGAGTGGTCACCGAGCCCAGCGGGCTCATGTGTGCTACGTCTCATTCGTGGGCTGTTACGGCGGACCGGCGGCCGGTGTCTCCATGCCGAGTCCACCACAGCACGAGGAGACATCATGAACGCGAACGTCGAG
>NZ_JBFAKW010000241.1:0-4864 GCF_040655955.1 Streptomyces sp. NPDC050263
TCAACTCCACCTCCTCGATCTCCTCGACACCGACATCGGACAGACCCGCTGGCCACAGACCTGAAACGGTGACCCGCGAAGTCCGGGTCTAGGGCATGTGCCCGATGCCCGGGCGACCGCCTTAGAACCACGATGACCGGGCATGACGAAGAACTGGTCCGTGGTGCGCGTCCTGCGGGACCGTGACGCGGCGCTCTATCTGGCCGCGTCGGTGGTCTCCGGGTTCGGCACCTCGGCGCTGTGGCTGGCGTCCGGGGTGTGGGTCAAGGACCTCACCGGCTCGAACGGGCTCGCGGCGCTGTGCGTGCTGGCGCTGTGGCTCCCCACGCTGTTCGGCCCGCTGCTGGGCGCCCTCGCCGACCGCACCTCGCGCAAACCCCTGCTGGTCGCGCTCAACCTGGGCCCGGCGGCCCTGCTGCTCACCGTCCTCGGCGTGGACTCCCCCGGCCGGCTGTGGCTGCTGTTCGCGGTGCTGGTGCTGTACGGCGCGGCCTCGGTGGTGGCCGACGCCGCCGAGTCCGCGCTGGTCGCCGGAGCCGTCGCGCCGGAGCTGCTCGGCGACTTCAACGGACTGCGCACGACGGCCGTGGAGGGCATGAAGCTGGTGGCCCCGCTGGCGGGCGCGGGCGTCTACGCGGCCTACGGCGGCCCGAGCGTGGCGCTGCTGGACGCGGCGAGTTTCGTGTGCGCGGCGGGGCTGTACGCGTGCGTGCGGGTCCGCGCGGCACGCCCGGAGCCCGCCACGAGCGGTTGGCGGGCGCGGACGGCCGAGGGCTCCCGCTTCCTGTGGGGGCACCCGGCGCTGCGTCCGCTGGTGGTGGCGGGCGGTACGACGATGCTGTTCGCCGGGGTCAACGGGGCGTTGATCTACGCCGTCGTCGAGGGCCTCGGCCGCTCCCCCGCTTTCACGGGCGTGCTGTACGCCGTCCAGGGCGCCGGTTCGGTCGTCGTCGGGCTGCTCTCGGGGCCGGCGCTGCGGCGGCTCGGCGAGCGCCGGTTCGCGGCCTGCGGGATCGCCCTCACGGCCGTCGCGGTGGTCGTGCGGGCCGTCCCGTCGGAGCCGGTGGCCCTGGTGTGCGCCGCCGCGATCGGGGCGGGGCTGCCCTGTGCGCTGATCGCCGCGCTGACCGCCGTCCAGCGGGAGACCCCGGACGCGCTGCTGGGCCGGGTCGCCGCCACGGCCGGCACCCTGCTGTACGCGCCGAACGTGTTCGGCCTCGCGGCGGGCGCCGGACTCGTCGAACTCGTGCCGTACCAGCCGCTGTCGGCGCTGCTGGGCGCGACGCGACTACTGACGGTCCTGCCCCTGTTCCAACGCCCCGCACGCCCCTCCCGCACGGCCGCCAGGTCGGTGTCCGACGCCGACCCGACGTGACACACCCGACCCACCAACGCCCCGAACCCTCCGCCGCCGACCCACCGCGCCGCAAGCGCCCCGAACCCTCCCGCCGCCGACCCAACGCGCCGCAAGCGCCTCCCCCACGATCCCCGGATCCCGGTCCGACACCCCCCGACGTAAGACACCCGACCCACCAACGCCCCGAACCCTCCCGCCGCCGGCTCACCGCGCCGCAAGCGCCTCCCGTACGGCCGCCAGGTCGGTGTCCGACGCCAACCCGGCGTGATACAGCCGGATCTGCGTCGCCCCGAGTTCCTTCGCGCGGGACGCGTCGGCGGTGAGGGTCGCCGGGCTGCCGCCCATGCCGGAGACGACGCCGAAGTTGGCGGCGATGACCGCGCCCGGGCGGCGCTGCTCGGAGAAGGGGGTCAGCAGGGCGGGGCCGCCCGCGCAGGGCACCACCACGCCGTCCGCGACGGACAGGATGTGTGCGGGGTCGACGCCCGGGTTGGCGCCCACGTGGTACATCACGGGGTCGGCGTGCAGCAGGACCTGGAAGCCGGCCGGCGCTGCGGCCCGGACGGCGGCGACGGCCGCCTCCTGGAGGGTGCGGGCGGTTTCGTCGCGCCACGCGCGCGTGGCCGCCGCCGTCTCCTCCCCGAGGAGCTTCTCGACGCCCGCCCAGCCTCCGTCGTCCGGCGCCCCCTGCCACAGCGGCTCCAGCGCCTCGCGGACGGCGGCGGCGAGCGCGTCGGCGTCCAGGCCCCGGTCGCCGTAGCCGGACCGGCAGGCGGGGCAGAAGCAGAGCGCCATCAGGTACTGGCCGGCGTCCCCGAGGCCGACTCCGCCGGTCTTGTCGTGGGCGTGCAGATGCTGGAGGCCGTACCAGCCGAGGGACTCCAGTTCGGTGCCGCCGGCGCCGGGGCGCACGGCGGCCTCGGCGGCGAGGTCGACGAGATACGCGCGCGTGGCGGGCTGGGCGATGCAGGGGGCCCACGGGTAGCGGTCGCCGTAGGCGTTGACCACCGAGGTGTCCGGATGGTCGGCGCCCAGGCGGGAGTTGTGCGCGAGGACCACCCAGGTGTGCACCTCCAGGCCCGCGTCCGCGAGCGCTTCGGCGGCCTCGCCGAAGGCGTCGCCTGGGGCCCAGTCGCCGGCCGGGTACGGGCGCAGGGCGCGGCCCTCCCAGCGGTCGTCCGGCGGGTACAGCACGGCCGCGTGCTCGGCGGTGACGATGCGGTGCCGCGGGTGGCGGGGGGTGAGGGCGCGGGTGGAGTGGTAGGCGGCGGCGAGCGTCACCTGTTCCACTCCGAGTGCGGCGATCCGGGCCGGGGCCGCGGGATCGCCGGTGACGTCCCAGGGGTAGACGAATGTCGACGCCTTCACTTATTTGTCCTCCTCCAGCAGCGCGCAGCCGCGTTCCATCACCCGGGCGAGTTGTTTGACATGATCCTCGCTCGGTTCGTGCAGCGGCGGGCGGACCTCGCCGACGTCGAGACCGCACAGCCGGACACCGGCCTTGACGAGGGAGACGGCGTAACCGCGGCCCTGGGCGCGCAGTTCGACGAACGGCCGGTAGAAGCCGTCGAGCAGTCGGCGGACGGTGCTCTCGTCGCCGGTGGCGAGCGCCCGGTGGAAGGCGAGGGCGAGCTCGGGGACGAAGCAGAACACGGCCGAGGAGTAGAGGGTGACGCCGAGGGCCCGATAGGCGAGCTGGGTCTGCTCGGCGGTCGGCAGGCCGTTGAAGTAGAGGAAGTCGCCGGGGACCTCGGTGCGCACGGCGCTGACGATCCGCTGCACGAGGTCGAGGTCGCCGAGGCCGTCCTTGAGGCCGACGATCCCCTCGGTGCGGGCGAGTTCCACGACGGTCTCAGGGGTGAAGACGGCGTTGTCGCGCTGGTAGACGATCACGGGGAGCGCGGTCGCGGCCGCCACCGTCCGGTAGTGCTTGAGCAGGCCCTCCTGGGCGGCCACGACGAGGTAGGGCGGCAGGACGAGCAGGCCGTCCGCCCCGGCCCGCTCCGCGAGCCTCGCGTAGCGCACGGCGAGCGCGGTCCCGTAGCCGGCGCCCGCGACGACCGGCACCCGTCCGGCGGTCTCCTCCACGGCCGCCCGGACGCAGGCCTCGAACTCCTCGGGCGCGAGCGCGTGGAACTCCCCGGTGCCGCAGGCCGCGAAGACGGCGGCGGCGCCCGCCTCCACCCCGCGGCGGACGTGCGTGCGGTAGACGTCGAGGTCGAGGGAGCCGTCGGGGCCGTAGGCGGTGACGGGGAAGAACAGCGGTCCGCTGGGGACGCGGAGGCGGGCGGCGAGCGGGGCTGACGTCACGGGCTCTCCCGGGTCCATGTTCTCGTGATCGTCGAGAATCACGAGCATCACGAGCAGTCCATATTCTTGAGCGGCGTCCATATTCCTGAACAAGCTCACGCTAAGGTGCCCGATCGAGCCCGGTCAAGCGCGCCAACCCCCGAGACACCAGCAGTTTTGGCACTCCTGTAGGACACTTGACGGGCACCGCCGCCGCTCCTTAGCGTGTCCATGAATGTGAACTTCGGCCATGCATGCGTCCGCCCGCTCAAGTGATCCAAGGAGACCCAGGGATGCCCGCACCGCGCACCGTCCTGCTCACCGGCGCCGCCGGCGGCCTCGGCACCCTGATGCGGGACCTGCTGCCGGCCTACGGCTACGAGCTGCGCCTGCTCGACCTGCGCCCGATCGACGGCGAGCCGGCGGCGATCGTCGCGGACCTGGCCGACAAGGAGGCGGTCCGGGAGGCCGTGCGGGGCGTCGACGCGATCCTCCACCTCGCGGGCATCTCCCTGGAAGCCCCCTTCGAGAAGATCCTCAAGGCGAACATCGAGGGCACCTACAACCTGTACGAGGCGGCTCGCGAGGAGGGCGTCGGCCGGGTCGTCTTCGCCTCCTCCAACCACGCGGTCGGCTTCACCCCCCGCCCGCGGGGCGACGCGCCTCTCGACGCGGGCAAGCTGATCCCGATCGACGCCCCGCGCCGCCCGGACACCTTCTACGGCCTGTCCAAGTCCTTCGGCGAGGACCTCGCCCAGCTCTACTGGGACAAGCACGGCCTGGAGAGCGTGTCGGTGCGCATCGGCTCCTGCTTCGCCGAGCCGACCAGCGTGCGCATGCTGTCGGTGTGGATGAGCCCCGCCGACGGGGCCCGCCTCTTCCATGCGGCCCTGACCGCCGAGAGCGTCGGCCACACCGTCGTCTACGGCTCCTCCGCCAACACCCGGCTGTGGTGGGACCTGAGCACCGCGCGGGCGCTCGGCTACGAGCCGCGGGACGACTCCGAGCCGTACGCCGAGAAGCTGATCGCCGAGCAGGGCGAGCTGGACCCGGAGAACATCGCCCACGCCTACCTGGGCGGCCACTTCGTCAGCGACCCGCCGATCTGGCCGTACTGACCGGGCACGGACCTCGACGGCGGCGGGGGGGGGGCGCACCGGGCCCCCCCCCGCCCCCAGCCGGGCCCCGGGAAGGTGGTTCCCCACCACTAAAAAAAAG
>NZ_JBFAKW010000242.1:0-4738 GCF_040655955.1 Streptomyces sp. NPDC050263
GACCACCCGAGCGATCCGGGACGCACCCGAACACGCCATCTGGATCTGGGGCATCACCGACAGCCCGCTCCTACCGGGAACTTGAAGCCGCCCTGTGGTGCGAGCCCGCCCTCGATACGGGCGCGATCATCGGTGGGGATCGCGGTCTGAGCCTGGTCCTCCACATACAAGAAGACCGCTCCCTGGTCGTGGCGATCAAGGTTTCCCACCGGCTCAGCGCACGCCGTGGGTCCAGCCGCCGGAGGCTTGGATGACGAGCATCGCGAACTGCTGGAGCGGGTCCGGTAGATCTGGCCCAGCGAAGTCGTGGAGACGGCCCCATGACCTACGAATGGCGTCGGGTGCAGATCTTCTGAGGGTGCCTCGTTGGGGTGATTCGCAGAGGTTCGGGGTGTGGCCGGTTGTGCCGACTTTTACCGTCGCTGGGGTCGAGCCCGCCGTGAGGCGCGGGGGTGCTGAGCGAGGGTGGGTGTGGTGTGCCGTCGTTGATGGAGGAGTTGGAGGCCAGGCGGGCTGAGGTGCTGGGCCAGGCCGAGCGGCTGCGTGAGCAGATCGCTGGTCTGTCCGAGGAGTTGTCGCGGGCAGAGGAGCGGCTGTCGCGGTTGCAGATCGCGCGGGAGACGGTGGAGGAGGTGCTGGCCGCACCGTCTTCGTTGGTGCCGGGCACGGACGCCACGGGCGGGGGTGCCGGCGGAGTAGCCGTGGCGCTGGTGAAGGCCGAGGCAGAGCTGGACGTGACGGTGATGTCGCCGGAATACCGGGAGATCATCGCCTTGTTCGCGACCTCGGGGGCGGCGATGCGCTGCAAAGAGGTCTGCCGGCACCTGGGTCTGGGGACCGAGCCGCGGCATGTCGAGGGGATGCGCTCGAAGCTGAAGCGGCTCGTGGAGCGCGGGATCCTGGCCGAGCCTTCGTCCGGGCTGTTCGAGGTCGACGGCAGGAAGCAGGGGTGGTGAGCGTGGTGGGGCCGGCCAGGGGTGTGCTCGTGGAGTGTGAGGACGCCTTCGCCGCCTCGGCGGGTCTGTTCGCTTCGGCGTGTGCGGAGCTGGCGGCCCCGGAGGCGGCGGTGATGACGCACGCGCAATTGGAGGATCTGCTGGGAGCACGGATGCGCGAGGTCACCCGGCAGTTGTTCCAGGACCACCTGACGCTGCGGGCCAGGGACGAGGTGCGTCGGCAGGAGGTCGTGGACGCCGCCGGTGTCGAGCGCTCCCGGATCGAGCGGGACCGACACCGGAGGCTGGCCACGGTGTTCGGCAAGGTCACCGTGGTCCGGATCGCCTACCGCGGCACCGGCGTGGCGGACCTGCACCCGGCCGACGCGGTGCTGAACCTTCCGGATGGAATGCACTCGCACGGGCTGGCCAGGCTCGCCGCGATCGAGTCCGCCCGCGGCAGCTTCGCCGACGCCTGCGAGCGGATCAACGCCCATACCGGCTCCGGCATCGGGCACCGGCAGGTCCAGGAACTCGCTGTCAGCGCCGCAGCGGGCATCGACGCGTTCTACGACGCCCTGGTACCCGCCCCTGCACCGACACCACGCCACTGATCTTGTCGGTCGACGGCAAGGGCGTGGTGATAAGACCCGAAGCGCTGCGTGAGGACACCGCCAAGGCCGCGGCCGCCAAGGGTGGCAACGCGATGAAGACCCGGCTGGCGTCGGGGGAGAAACACGGCAGGAAACGGATGGCCACCCTGGGAGCCGTCTACGATGCCGAACCCGCGCCGCGCACAGCCGACGACATCATCGCCGACCCCGACCGGCAAGACGACGCCGCCCACGGCGCGGCGCCCGAGCGCCGCCAGGGGCCGAAGGCCCGGTCGAAGTGGTTGTGCGGCTCGGTGAACGACACCGCCGCGCAGGTGGTGGCCGCCGTGTTCGACCAGGCCGAGCACCGCGACCCCGGGCACCGCCGTCCCTGGGTCGTCCTGGTCGACGGGGCCCGCCATCAGATCGACCTCATCAAGGCCGAAGCACAGCAGCGCGGTGTGGACGTCCACATCATCGTCGACCTGATCCACGTGCTCGAATATCTGTGGCGAGCGGCATGGTGCCCGCACGATAGCGGCGATGCCTCCGCCGAGAACTGGGTCGCCCGTCACGCCCGCGTCCTGCTGGGCGGCGGCGTGCAGCAGACCGCGGCCGCACTCGAGGAAGCCGCCCGCGCGGCCGGACTGCGTGGCGCCCAGCGCAAGGGCATCGACGAGGCCGTGAACTACCTGTCCGGCAAGGCCGAGCACCTGCGCTACCACACCGCCCTTGAACGCGGCTGGCCGATCGCCACCGGAATCATCGAGGGAGCATGCCGACACCTGGTCAAAGACCGCCTGGACATCACCGGCGCCCGCTGGGGCCTGTCCGGAGCCGAAGCCGTGCTCAAGCTGCGTGCCGTCCGCGCCAACGGCGACTTCGACGCCTACTGGGCGTGGCACCAGCAGCAGGAGTTCAACCGCAACCCCCAGACGCGCTACCGCGACCAGGTCATACCCACCACCTGATCGACAGCACCCTCATCGGATCTGCACCCAACCGAGATCATCGCGCATCCAAGAACCACTTTCGATGCGCGCCCTGACCAACTCTCAGGATGGGTCACCGTAGCGGGTGGCAACCGCGGCGGCGCGGTTGCGCAGGGAGGTGCGCAACGACCCCGGGGTCAAGGCTTCCGCGTCCGTGCTGAGCTGCCACAGCGCCCACTCGGCGTGCCGTAAATCTTGGAACGTCGCCTCCAGCCGCAGCCAGCCGTCTGCGTCGGGTTCTGCGGCGCGAACGGCTACCGCGATGCTCAGCAGGTCCTCCCGTCGCTCCGGGTTCACCCGTATCAGCACGGCAATATGGTCGCTGGACAGAAACTGCGCGCAGCGTTCCCGCCAGACCCGGTCCAGATCCACCCGGTTGGGTCGCTGTGCCGGTTCGGGGAGTTCCTCGGCGGCCAGGACCCGCGACAGCCGGTAGGTGCGGTCCGCGCCCGATCTCGTGGCCAGCAAGTAGCCCCGGTCGCGTACGGTGACCAGGCCGATCGGGTCCACCGTGCGCCACTGTGGTGTCTGGTCCGTGGCCGCGTAGTGGATGCGCAGTTTGTGTCCGGCGAGCACCGCGCGCCGGATCTCGATCATTGTCGTGTCCGGCACCTCCTCAGTGACCAGCCGGCGTGACAGCAGGTCGGTCTCCGGCTCGACGAGAAATCGCTCGGCCGCGTCGCTCGCGCTGGCCCGATGGCTGTCGGGCAGCGCGTCAACCACCTTGCGCATGGCTGAAGCGAGCGCCGAGCCGAGGCCGAACGCCTGCTCGCCGCGCCCCGATCCGGCGGTCAGCAAGGCGAGGGCCTCGTCGTGGTTCAGTCCGGTGAGCTCGGTCCGGAAACCGGGCAACAACGCGAACCCGCCGTGTCGGCCGCGTTCGGCGTAGACCGGGACGCCGGCTGCGGACAGCGCCTCGATGTCGCGCAGCACGGTACGGGTGGATACCTCCAACTCGCGTGCCAGCGTGTCCGCAGTCAGCCGACCGCGCTGACGCAGCAGCAGTACCAGCGAGACCAGCCGATCGGCGCGCATACGAGAACCGTATCGAATACATGACCAAGGGTGTCGTGATTTGTTGGAAGGCTCGTGAGCATCGACGTCAACGATGGCGGCTACCGCGCCCATGGACGTACGTACTCCCCATGAATCGAATGGAGCTGAAGTGGCAGTGGAACGAACGGCAGTCAACCCGGTGACGTGGTCGGTGGAGATGGGATTCAACCAGGGCGAAATCGTCTCCGGGCACACCCGGACCCTCTACTGCTCCGGACAGACCGCGATGAGCGGCGACGGCAAGCCCCAGCATGACGGCGACATGGCCGCACAGTTGGCGCTGAGCCTCGACAACCTGGAGGCCGTGCTCGGCGAGGCCGGCATGTCCCTCGCGAACCTCGTCCGGCTCAACGTCTACACCACCGACGTCGATCTGCTGTTCCCGCACTACGGCGTGCTGGCGTCGCGGTTGGGCGCCGCCGGAGTGGCACCGACCACCACGATGCTCGGGGTGGCACGGCTGGCGATCCCCGGCCAGATGGTCGAGCTCGAGGGGACCGCCGTCGCGTGATGCGACCTCGCCGCCGCTGCTACTCGTGCCGGTTGAACCGGCACGAGTAGCGAATCACCCCAACGAGGCACCCTCAGAAGATCTGCACCCAATGGCGTCCAACCCGCCAGAGCTGTCCAGCACCGCTTGGGGCCTGCCAAGCCGATATCACGAGTTCAAGTTCAGAAGCCTGTGCCGACTGGGGCCACACCATGGGAACGCAGGGCCAGAGATACAGAGTGGGGCACGTACCGTGAACGACATGCTGAGGCAGCTGCGAGGGGTCGTTTCCCTGCTCCACGAGGAGGGAGAGGCCGGGGATGTTGTCGACTGGGAGGCGGCGGTCGCGGAACTGGGCCTGGCATCTTTCCCGGCCGATTACCGGGGGTTCGTCACCCTCCTGGGAGCGGGATCCTTGGAGGACAGCCTCTTCGTGTCGATTCCACGGCCGGGGGAACCGTCTGCACCACTGACGGTGGGGCGTCTGCCGAGTGACGCCTATGACTCGATGAACGAATGGCAGGATTCCAGCCTCGGATCTCGACCGGCACTGGTGGACATGCTCGTCTGGGGGCAGCAGGGCGGCTTCAAGTTCCCGGTAGGAGCGGGCTGTCGGTGATGCCCCAGATCCAGATGGCGTGTTCGGGTGCGTCCCGGATCGCTCGGGTGGTC
>NZ_JBFAKW010000243.1:0-4546 GCF_040655955.1 Streptomyces sp. NPDC050263
CGTCCGACGGACGATCAGGTTCATGGGGCTGTGTCGTGGCCACAGCCAGAGCCTCCCATCACCCCATGATCAAGATCTAGCCCTGTAGTACTAGGTCCTGTCTGAAGTCCGGATCATGAGGGCAGTGTGATGCTGCGGATCCAGAGCATCGCACTGCACAGGTGCAGTCCGGCTTCGTAGCTGGTTGGGGTTTTGTCGTAGCGGGTGGCGATGCCCCGCCAGTTTCGGAGACGGTTGATGCACCGCTCGACGGTGTTTCTCTCCTTGTAGAGCGCGGAGTCGTGGCTGACAGGGCGGCCTCCCCTGCGGCCTTTCTTCTTCCGGCTGGCGGCCTGGTCCTTCTTCTCCGGGATGACGGCCTTGATGTTGCGTTTACGCAGGTGAGCACGGTTCTTGCGGGACGAGTAGGCCTTGTCGCCGGCCACCGCGTCCGGCCGGCTCCTCGGGCGCCCGACCGGCCCGCGGACCTTCACCTTCTCCAGCACCGGGACGAACTGCGGACTGTCACCGCACTGCCCGGGCGTGAGCACGAACGCCAGCGGACGGCAGCGCCGGTCAGCCGCCAGATGAATCTTGCTGGTCAGCCCACCCCTCGAACGCCCCAGGTCAGCGGCGGTCAAGCGGATCCGGTACCGTCGGCGAACCCGGCGTCGCTCCTCGCGGGCGGGGTCCTCTTCCTGCCGGTCTTGCGGCTGTTGTCCCTCCGCCGGGCCCCCTTTTCGGCCTCGGCGGCCGCCTCCAGGGCTGCCAGCTGCTCCGGATCCAGGATCATCCCGGCGGCATGGTGGTGTGCCCGTGCTGTCGCCGAGTCCACACTGACCAGCCCCAGGTCGACCTGGTCACGGGCGGCAGCTTCCGCGATCACCATCTCCATCAGATTCTGGAAGATGCCCTGCTTCGCCCAGACCTGGAAGCGGTCGTAGGAACTCTGCCAGGGGCCGAACTCCTCCGGCAGGTCGCGCCACGGGCTGCCGGTCCGGAAGCGCCACATCGCCGCGTTGAAGTATTTCCGCAGGTCGGGGATAGGTCCGACCGCGGCGATCGGGAGATGGGGCTCAATCAGGGACCACTGCTCGTCGGTGAGATCGCCTCGCGCCATGGACACTTGACTACCAAGGACACCCCGTCGCGCGCAGGCGATCCCACGCATTCATGATCTGGACTTCAGACAGGACCTAATGGGCGGGCTTGTGTGATGTCCGCGCAGCTACCCGGCCGGGTCGGGCTGCGGAAGAGCACGTGGCCCTCGCCGTCCGTGACCACCATGGCCTTGACGGCGTTCTGCTTGGTCTTGCCGGAGATGAACTTGTTCCGGTCCTTGCGTCCAGGGGCTGACCGCCGCACCCGGACCTCGGTGCCGTCGATAATCCCGGGCTTCCCAGTTGCGCCGAGACGGTCGACGACGTCGGCCAGGGGTTCGCAGCCGCGCGTCGGGGCTGATGGTGCGCCCCCGCTCTGCGAGCAGGGGTCGCACCTCGCTGATGGCCCGGGTGATGGTGGAGCGGTCCACACCGAACCAGCAGGTCGGCACGTCGTGAGTCGTTGCGTGCCGGAGATGGACAAGCGGCCAAGAGCCGGTCGACGAACACCGACTCGATCGGCTGGGACCTGGTCGCCCAGCGGTACGACCAGATCGTGAAGTGCACCACCGCCCTGCGGCTGGGCACCGCCGAGGCCGAGCAGGTCCTGCGGCGCTTCACCCGGGGTGGGCCGAAGCACCCGGCGTACCGGGCGATCGAGGAGCTCGGGCGGGCGGTGCGGACCTCGTTCATCTGCGACTCTCTGGCCGACGTCGAGATGCGGCAGGAGATTCACGAGGGGTCGCAGGTGGTGGTGAACTGGAACTGCGCGAACAAGGACCTCTTCTACGGCAAGGACGGTGACCTGGCTGGTTCGGACAAGGAGAGCCAGGAGGTCGGCATGCTCGCGCTGCACCTGCTCCAGTCCGCTCTGGTGCACGTCAACACTCTGCTGATACAGGGGGTCCTGGCCGATCCGAAGTGGGCGGACAAACGCACCGACGCGGACCGGCGGGCGCTGTCGCCGCTGTTGCGGACCCCCGTGAATCCGTACGGCCGGTTCGAGCTGGACATGAACAGCCGCCTCGATCTGGACCTGTCCGTCCGGCCGACGGTGCCCGGCCCGCGCACCCCGCAGGAGGAGGCAGCCGCAGCCCCGGCATGACACCTGGGCTCCAGGCCTGGCCGGAGCCCAGGTGAAGCACACTGATCCGCTTCGCCGCCGGGCACGGCGGCCACCGTGGTGTCGCTGGTGCCGCAGACGAGCGCATGGCCGAGACCGCCATGCGCAACGCGCGGGCCACCCGGTCCACCACGGGACCTGGAGTGCGTGATCGTCAGTTTTCGGTGTCGAGTTGGATCTGCTCGATGTCGTTGTCCAGGAAGGTGGTCAGATCCTGGGCTTCGGTGTGAACGGCCTCTTGTTCCAAGGCTGTAAGGGGGCGCAGGGGGCTGATGTGGAGTTGGTGGTCGCGCACGGTCCACGTGGCGGTGACGCGTCCGTCAACAAGGACGGTGCGGTGGCCTGCGACGGACAGACCGAGGTGGGGGGCGTCGATGATGCGGCTACGGTCGTGGTAGCCGAGGATGGCGTTGTCGAAGGCCGGGAGGAACCGGACCGGGGCGGAGGTGTCGGGGTGGGGGCGGGGTGCGTCGGGCAGGTCGAGCAGTTCGCGGCCGCGTTCGTCACGGAAGACGATGAGTTCTTCTCGGGCGGCTTTGATGGCGGCGGGAAGGCCGGCGAGGCCGCACCAGGCACGTAGGTCCGCGCTGGCGGCGGGCCCGTACGCGGCAAGGTAGCGGCGCAGCAGTTGCTGTCCGACGGGATCACTGCCATCGGCGGGCAGGGGGTCGATGTCCCGTTCCAGCCAGGTACTCAACGGCAGGTTGCGTACGCCGGCGGTCTGGCGCCACAGGCCGCGGGGTGGGAGTTGAGCCATGGGGATGAGGGCTGCGATGAGCAGCTCGCCCAGGACACGGCGCGGTGGGCCGGGCCAGCGGTCTTCGAGAGCCTGTACGAGCTCGGTCATGGTGCGGGGCTGCTGGTCGGCCATGACCGCGCGGCCGGCTGCGGCAACCTCGTCCACGTCGATGCCGGCGAGTTCACGCCGGTAGGTTCCCAGCACTCGCTGGCGCAGCATGGTGTCGTGGCGGGCTCGCCAGGTGAGCACGTCGTCGGCTGTGACGAGGTGGACGGTGCGCCGCATCAGGTGAGTGCGCACCACCACGCGACCGGTCAGCGCATCGTCCAGTTGCTGGGGCTCGAAGCCGGACAGGCGGGACCACAGCCCGGTGAAGGGCTCCTGAGGATCCTGTGCCTGGAGGCCGCACAGATGGGCCACTGCCTCCGACACGGATGTGTCGCTGCGCTTGAGCAGGTGCTGGCGGGCGAGGGCGGCGCGATTGAGGGCACGGGCGTCAAGAACAGTCATGGCATTCTCACGCGGCGGCTCGCTCGTGGGACGGGCGTCGGCGCAGGTCCGTGTGGGTGAGGGAGGGAGGTACGTAGGAGACGTCCAGAGGGCTGATGTCGGTGCCGGGCGGGACGATTGCGTCGATCTTGTCGAGGATGTCGTCGCCGAGGGTGAGGGTGGCGCCGACGAGCAAGTCGTCCAGCTGGTCCATGGTGCGCGGGCCGATGACGGCGGCGGTGACGTCGGGGTGGCTGGTGGCGAAGGCCATGGCCATGTGCGTGAGGGAGTGGCCGGTTTCCTCGGCGAGGGTGAGCAGCTGCTCCACCGCGTCAAGCTTGCGTTCGTCGGTGAGGTGCCGGGAGACCCACTGCATGCGGGCGTTGTCGGGGCGCGGGGCGTTCTTGCGGTAGCGGCCGGTGAGCAGCCCCATGGCCAACGGACTCCATACCAGAACGCCCAGGCCATAGCGGTGGCAGGTGGGCAGGACCTCCCGCTCGATGCCGCGGTTGAGGATGGAGTAGGTGGGCTGCTCGGTTCGCAGGCGGTGCAGTCCACGCTGCTGGGACACCCACTGGGCCTCGACGATTTCCGAGGCCGGGAGGTTGGAGGAGCCGATCGCGCGGACCTTCCCGGCACGCACGAGGTCGGTGAGCGCGGAGAGGGTCTCTTCGATGTCGGTGTGCGGGTCGGGGTGGTGGATCTGGTAAAGGTCGATGTAGTCGGTTTGCAGCCGCTTCAGTGAGCCCTCGACCGCCTGGACGACCCAGCGCCGGGAGCTGCCGCTGCGGTTGGGCTCCTCGCCCATCGGTCCGTTGAACTTGGTTGCCAGCACGACCTTGTCGCGGCTCCCTTTGAGGGCCTTTCCGACGATCTCCTCGGTCTCGCTGTAGCCGTACACATCGGCGGTGTCGACAAAATTGATGCCCGCGTCCAGCGCCTGGTGGATCATGCGCACGCAGTCGTCGTGATCAGGGTTGCCCATTTTGCCGAACACCATGGTGCCCAGGCAGTAAGCACTGACTTCGATGCCGGTCCGTCCCAGCTTCTGCATCCTCACGGTGCCCCGTTTCCTTCCGCTGCTGTACGTGTTCGGTGCCTGCGCCGTCCGGTCCG
>NZ_JBFAKW010000244.1:0-4322 GCF_040655955.1 Streptomyces sp. NPDC050263
GAATACATCCAGTATGCGGACGTGCCTCCGCCTTGCGATGCACCGCATCTGACGCCGCGCGCTGATCCACCAGGGATTACGGGACAGCCCTTAGGCAGGCCAGTAGGTGCGGGTCCATGACGCCTCGCCCGGGTGCGGCAGGCGTTGTCCTGCGATGCGTGCCGGGTCGGACCACGCGTCCCTCGGGGGTTCCGCGCCGGGCGGCGTGGCTGTCGCCGCCGCGGCGCGGGCTCGGACGACCGCCAGGGCGGCGGCGAGCTCCTCGGGGGTCGGGTTGCCCCGTACGACCTTGATCGTCACAGCGGCTCCTTAGAGGGGGATGTTGCCGTGCTTCTTGGGGGGCAGTGATTCCCGCTTGGTGCGCAGTTGACGCAGGCCGCGGACGATGTGCCGGCGGGTGTCGGACGGCATGATCACCGAGTCGATGTAGCCGCGTTCGGCCGCGATGTAGGGGTTGAGGAGGGTGTCCTCGTACTCGCGGATCAGGCGGGCGCGCACGGCCTCGAGATCCTCGCCTTTCGCCTCGGCCTCGGCGATGGTGCGGCGGTGCAGGATGTTGACCGCGCCCTGGGCGCCCATGACGGCGATCTGGGCGGTCGGCCAGGCCAGGTTGAGGTCGGCGCCCAGGTGCTTGGAGCCCATGACGTCGTAGGCGCCGCCGAAGGCCTTGCGGGTGATCACCGTGATGAGGGGGACGGTGGCCTCGGCGTAGGCGTAGATCAGTTTGGCGCCGCGGCGGATGATGCCGTCGTGCTCCTGGCCGACGCCGGGCAGGAAGCCGGGGACGTCCACGAAGGTGAGGACGGGGATGTTGAAGGCGTCGCAGGTGCGCACGAAGCGGGCCGCCTTCTCGGAGGCCGTGATGTCCAGACAGCCGGCGAACTGCATCGGCTGGTTGGCGACGATGCCGACCGGGCGGCCCTCGACGCGGCCGTAGCCGGTGAGGATGTTCGGCGCGAACAGGGCCTGCGTCTCGAAGAACTCGGCGTCGTCCAGGACGTGCTCGATCACCGTGTGCATGTCGTAGGGCTGGTTGGCGCTGTCCGGGACGATTCCGTCCAGCTCCAGGTCCTCGTCGGTGACCGCGAGGTCCGCCTCCTCCGGGAACGCCGGGGGCTCGGAGAGGTTGTTGGACGGCAGGTACGACAACAGCTGCTTGACGTACTCGACGGCGTCCTTCTCGTCGCCGGCCATGTGGTGCGCGACGCCGGAGACGGAGTTGTGGGTGCGGGCGCCGCCCAGCTCCTCGAAGCCGACGTCCTCGCCGGTGACCGTCTTGATGACGTCCGGGCCGGTGATGAACATGTGCGAGGTCTGGTCGACCATCACCGTGAAGTCGGTGATCGCGGGGGAGTACACGGCTCCGCCCGCGCAGGGGCCGACGACCAGGCTGATCTGCGGGATCACGCCGGACGCGTGGGTGTTGCGGCGGAAGATCTCGCCGTACGCGCCGAGCGAGGCCACGCCCTCCTGGATGCGGGCGCCGCCGGAGTCGTTGATGCCGATGACCGGGCAGCCGGTCTTCAGCGCGAAGTCCATGACCTTGACGATCTTCTGGCCGTAGACCTCGCCGAGCGCGCCCCCGAAGACCGTGAAGTCCTGGGAGAACACGGCGACCGGACGGCCGTCGACCGTGCCGTAGCCGGTGACGACGCCGTCGCCGTAGGGGCGGTTGTGCTCCAGACCGAAGTTGGTGGAGCGGTGCCGGGCGAACTCGTCCAACTCGACGAAGGAACCCTCGTCGAGGAGGAGGTCGATGCGTTCACGGGCCGTCAATTTGCCCTTGGCGTGCTGTTTCTCGACGGCGCGTTCCGAACCGGCGTGCGTCGCTTCCTCGATGCGGCGCCGGAGATCCGCGAGCTTGCCCGCGGTCGTGTGGATGTCGATCCCTGGGATCTCGTGGCGCTCTGCCGGCTCGGACATCGGGATTCGGCTCCCTGCCTGCTCAAAAGGGGGGACGGTTACTCATCCGTAGAGTAGTGGGGGCCCTACCGATCGGCAGTGCGGCATTCAACACACCTAGGGTGGCTTGCATGACACCGCGAGATGCAGCAGACGCAGGCGGCAGCCGGTGGTCCGATCTGGACCGACCGCCCCTCAACGCCTCGGCCCTGCGCCGGGCGCTGGTACGGGAGAGCGGGCTGTGGTCGCAGGTGGACGTGGTGCAGCGCACCGGTTCCACCAACTCCGACCTGGTGGCGGCGGCGAGCGCGGGCAAGGCGGGCGAGGGCGCGGTCCTCGTCGCCGAGGAACAGACCGCGGGCCGGGGCCGCCTGGACCGGCAGTGGACGGCGCCGCCGCGCTCCGGGCTGTTCTTCTCCGTCCTGCTCACCCCGAGCGAGGTGCCGGTCGCACGCTGGGGCTGGCTGCCGCTGCTCACCGGGGTCGCCGTGGCGGCGGGACTGTCCCGGGCGGCGGGCGTCGACACGGCACTCAAGTGGCCCAACGACCTCCTGGTGACCGTCGGGGGCGAGGAACGCAAGGCCGGCGGCATCCTCGCCGAGCGGGCCGGGGAGGACGCGGTGGTCGTCGGCGTCGGTGTCAACGTGTCGCTGAGCGCGGACGAACTCCCCGTGCCGCAGGCGGGCTCGCTCGCTCTGGCCGGCGCGGTGACCACGGACCGTGACCCGCTGCTGCGCGGCGTCCTGCGGTCGCTGGAGGAGTGGTACGGGCGCTGGCGGACCGCCGGCGGCGACCCCGCGGCGAGCGGTCTCCAGGAGACGTACGCGGCCGGGTGCGCCACGCTGGGACGAACGGTACGGGCCGAGCTGCCGGGGAACCGGTCCCTGGTGGGAGAGGCGGTGGCGGTGGACGGCGACGGCAGACTCGTGATCGCCACGGAGGCGGGCGTGCAGGAGCCGGTGGGCGCGGGTGACATCGTGCATCTGCGGCCGGTCTGAGACCTGCATACGGCCTGCATGAGGCCGCGTCTTCGCCGGATTTCCTCCGGTCGGCCCTCGTCCGACAGCAACGCCCGGCAACATGTTCCCGGCCGGCACCGAACGGAGTGAGCTGGCGCACACCTGCCGTAGAGTTGAGGCCGGTCGATACCTGACCGCGGAAGATCGGAAGGGCAGCAGGCGTGACCGTCGACGACACGGGCTCCGGCGCGGGCGCGGACGGCCGGGTAAACCTGCCGGCCGCTGAACCCGGCGAACCGGGCGACCCCGGAGAGGACCCGCATCCTCTCGCGCTCCGCCTCGAACAGCTCATCCTCGGCGCCGAGCGGCGCTACACCCCCTTTCAGGCCGCCCGCAGCGCCGGCGTCTCCATGGAGCTGGCCTCGCGGTTCTGGCGGGCCATGGGCTTCGCCGACATCGGACAGGCCAAGGCGCTCACCGAGGCCGACGTGCTCGCCCTGCGGCGGCTGGCCGGCCTCGTCGAGGCGGGCCTGCTGAGCGAGGCGATGGCCGTGCAGGTGGCCCGGTCCACCGGGCAGACCACCGCCCGGCTGGCCGAATGGCAGATCGACTCCTTCCTGGAGGGCCTGACCGAGCCCCCCGAGCCGGGCATGACCCGCACCGAGGTCACCTACCCGATCGTCGAGCTGCTCCTGCCCGAGCTGGAGGAGTTCCTCGTCTACGTCTGGCGCCGCCAGCTCGCCGCGTCCGCCGGGCGGGTCGTGCAGGCCGCGGACGACGAGGAGATGGTCGACCGCCGGCTCGCCGTCTGCTTCGCCGATCTCGTCGGGTTCACCCGGCTGACCCGGCGGATGGAGGAGGAGGAACTCGGCGAGCTGGTCGAGGCCTTCGAGACCACCTCCGCCGACCTGGTCGCCGCCCGCGGCGGCCGGCTGATCAAGACCCTCGGCGACGAGGTGCTGTACGCCGCCGACGACGCGGGCACCGCCGCCGACATCGCGCTGCTGCTGGTCGAGACGATGAGCAACGACGAGACGATGCCCGAGCTGCGCGTCGGCATGGCGTTCGGGACGGTCACCACCCGGATGGGCGACGTCTTCGGCACGACCGTCAACCTGGCCTCGCGGCTGACGTCGATAGCTCCCCGCGACGCCGTCCTCGTCGACAGCGCCTTCGCCGAGGAGCTCATCCGCACCGGCGACGCCCCGGCCTCGGAGGCGGAGGCCGCGGAGGAGGCGGCCGCCGCCGAGAAGGAGGGCGAGGAACCGCCGACGTACCGCTTCGCGCTCCAGCCGATGTGGCAACGCCCGGTGCGAGGGCTGGGAGTGGTCGAACCCTGGCTCCTCACGCGTCGCCACAGCGTGGCTGGCTAGTGCCGCGGCAGGCAACGTTTGCCCGTCAAGGAGCGGCGTCCGGTGCGTGCTCTCGGTGTGCCGGCCGGAAGTCCTCGTACTGGACGTA
>NZ_JBFAKW010000245.1:0-4246 GCF_040655955.1 Streptomyces sp. NPDC050263
GCCGCGACCGAAACCGACTGACCGACAGCAACCAACGACACGGGGGTCACGTTTCAACCGCCCAAAATGGGTCAAATTTCAGCCGCCCCCGACAGTCGCTGTCTGCGGCGGCGTAGATCGCATCCGCCGCCAGGCCGCACGGCATCCTCGTATGCGGATACGCAGATCGGATTTTCCATCGGCCGTATATCCGCTCAGGGCCGTTTGACCGCAACTTATCTCAGAGTTGACGCTTCTCTGACATTTTCCGGTGATTCGGCCGACGCGGCGCGCGAAAGTAACATTCCCTGACCTCGACTGGAATGCGCGACTCTTGCCTGTTCCGGGAGCTCGAAAGAGACTCGCTAGACAAACCGGCCCGCGAAAAATAATTCCGTGGAAAACGTTCGTGGAGGAGCACGGTGAAACAAGAGCTGATCGCGCAAGAAGGCGCCCCCTATGCACAGATCATGGGTGTGGGCGCGTATCGCCCGCGTCGTGTCGTCGACAACGAGGAGGCATGCCGACTCATCGACTCCTCGGATGACTGGGTGCGTTCCCGCACAGGGATCGTCACACGGCGGTGGGCAGGTCCGGACGAGACCCTGGGAGTGATGGGGGAGCAGGCCGCCCTCAAGGCCGTCGCGGCCGCGGGTCTCAGCACGGCGGACATCACCTGCGTCATCGCCGCTACCTTCACGCACCTCAAGCAGACGCCGGCGATCGCGACGGAGATAGCCCAGCGGATCGACGCCACGGGGGCAGCCGCCTTCGACGTGTCGGCGGGCTGTGCCGGTTTCGTCCACGGGGTCGTGCTCGCGGCCGACTCCATCCGCAGCCGCGGCGGTCATGTTCTGGTCGTCGGTGTGGAGCGGATGACCGACCTGCTGAACTTACGCGACCGGTCCACCGCCTGCATCTTCGGGGACGGCGCCGGTGCTGTGGTGATCGGGCCCGCCGATACCCCCGGATTCGGTCCGGCGGTCTGGGGCGCGGATGGGTCCCAGGCGGACGCGATCGAGCAGAGCATTCCGTGGGACGCGCTCAAGAACGGCACCAAAGAGCACGAATTTCCGTATCTGCGGCAGGAAGGGCAGCGGGTTTTCCGCTGGGCTGCCTACGAGATGGCGGAGGTCTCGAAGCGGGCGCTGGCGGCCGCGGGAATGTCAGCATCCGACCTCGACGTCTTCATTCCGCATCAAGCAAACGTCCGCATCATAGACACGCTTGCGAGGCGCATCGGCCTGCCGGGAACTACCGTCGTCGCCAAGGACATCGTGACGGCCGGCAACACCTCGGGTGCCTCCATCCCGCTGGCCCTGGACGCGGTGCTGTCCTCGGGGCAGGCCCGGACCGGAGACCGGGCCTTGCTCATAGGCTACGGGGCGGGCCTCTGCTACGCGGCGACCATCGCCGTCCTTCCGTAGTCGGCTCACCGCTCGGCGGCGGGAAAGGCGTCAACCCTCCGACGCGGCGCCAGACTCTGGACCGCCGCGTGCGGCCACGTGTCGGCCCAGTTGGAAGCCGACCCCGCGCACGGTCACTATCCACCCGGGGGAACCGAGTTTGTTGCGGATGTTGCTGATGTGCGTGTCAATGGTCCGGCGTGACCATGCGTCACCCCACACCTCCTGCATGATCCGCTTCCGCGGAAGGACGGTGTCGGGCTGAGAGGCGAGAAGGTGTACCAGGTTGAACTCCTTGCGGGTCAGGTCGATAGGGCGGCCGTCCAGCCTGACCTGGCGTGCGGACACGTCGATGAGCAGAGGGCCGTGCGAGATCACCGACGGAGTCGTCGGTGCTGTGTGGCCCTGGCAGCGGCGCATCACGGCTTCGATGCGTGCCATGAGTTCGCGGAAACCATAAGGCTTGACGAGATAGTCGTCGGCTCCAGCCTGCAGGCCGAGGACCCGGTCCAATTCGCTGCCGCGTCCGGTGACGGCGATGACGGGGACAGAGCTGCCGGCGCGGATGCGCCGACAGATCTCGAGACCGTCGAGATCGGGCAGGTCGAGATCCATGAGGACGATATGGGCGCGCTCGTACGAGTCCAGGGCGGCCATGCCCGTAGCGACCCGTTCCGCCTCATGACCTTGCCGTAGCAGGCTCTTCACCAGCGAATCCGCACACGCCGTGTCGCTGTCCACCACGAGTATGCGCCACGCGACGGTCGACTGCGCGACGTGCTCCGCGGTGAAGGCCCACTGGTGTCCCGGGTGCTCCGGCCGATGGCGGCTGTGCCTATTGCGTGTCAGCGCCAGGTGCGGACGACTGCTGGCAGTGCTCACGCTTCCCCCTTGTCGGGCTTACCGCGCGGGAATCCGGCGGGACCCTGCTCACGCCACTCCTGGCTCAGGTTTCGTCTGCGCCTTCTGTTCGAGCTCCCGTGCTAGCTCCAGCCATGCTCCGGCGCACGACCGGGCCAACTCGGCGACGGAGTTCCGCCAGTGCGGTGGCACGGCATCGATCAGCTCGCACCATTCGACGGGCTCGATCGCATGGCCGTCGACCCACCGGACGAAGGCGCGGCCGTTCTCCGCGTACCGCACTGCGGGATCCCTGCTCAGACTGCCCACCACCGAGCGCCAGTCCGTGCTCTGACGGGTGCTGCCCGCTCTGTGCTGCCGTGACTCCGCCGGGCCGTCGGCGGACGGACCCGGCTCCTGGGCGGTGCCGCGTTGCGAGCCCAGGACCGGGTCCCGGCCCGCTCGCAGACGTTCACGCACGTCTCGGGCTGTCCCCACCGAGACGCCGGCCTCTCGGGCGATGGTCCGCAACGGTGCGTCGGGCTTTTCGGCGATGACCTCGCTCGCCCGCCGCCTGCCCGCCGCACCGTGCACGGGACGGACCCGTCCGTCTCTCCCCACCCGGCCGCCCTCCGCTGCGGCCGGGACACCGGAACGACGTCGGATCGCTCCCACCGTCGTGTGGGACAGCCCGGAAGCGGCCGCGACGGTCCGGTCCGACCAATGCGGGTAGTTCGCGAGGATCCGGTCGGCCGCAGCCTCGCGATCCGTCAGCGAAAGCGGCAGTCCGTGCTTGATGTTGGCGTCGACGGCTCGAAGAAATGCCTCGCTGTCGTCCCCCTCGAAGAACGTGACGGAGATGGCCTCCTCGCCCCGGAACTGCGCAGCCCGCACCCGGTGCATGCCGTCGATCACCCGCATCGTGCTCCGCTGGACAAGAATCGGCGGAAGATCCCGGGCCATGGCCAGTAGCTCTACGTGTTCGGGGTTCTCCCCGGTCAGCCGGGGTGAGTCGGCGGGCGCCAATGAGGAGATCGGCACCAGCATGGGGGCCGTCCCATCCAGCGCGGCGGTACCCTCCACTTGTGCCTTTCGTGTCGGCAATTCGCTGTCGGCAGAGTAGCTTTCTAATTTTAGGGCCTCTACATTGCTCCACATACGACCACTTGCCTGTCAGAGGGTAGGGGTTGGGCACGTACGCAGCCGGTCCCGCGGCGGCCGCCGACCGTGGTCCAAGGCCGACACTGCATGTGTTTTCCAGCATCGGAAAGCGATATGCCTTCCATCCGCATCATCGCCATCCGGTCAGGATGTGAGCAACACCACTAGGGCTCCAAGGTGGGTAGTGACCACTGCTCGATCGAGTAGTGGACGGGCTGGAAGCCGGTCCGCTAACGTCGTCACCGAATACGCAAGAATATAATGGCCTCATTTCCAGCCGTGGTTGACCAGTTGGCGGAAGCGACATATCAGAATGCCGGGGAGAGCGCCCTCATGCGCGGGGCCAGGCGATCGGCAGCGCAGCAGATTAATTCCGTTGACAATCGCCTCCGGACTCGACAGGTCGACCGCAAGGGTAGTTCGCGGTGACAAATTCAAGGTGACTGCCGAGCCGCACCGGAGGTACGCGCCCCCCCCCGGGCCGTGCCAGCGTCCTCGCAGGAGAGAATAGAATTCGACCTTGATCACGGGAACGCCCTGACCGACGTCGTCTGTCCCAAGTTCCAGCGAGTGTCGCGCGAAGTGAGCTTCGGCCGTTCCATCACGTTGACCGTGGGTGCGGGTGCGCGCCTCATGAGATCGGCACCTGTTCCGCAGGAGCTACACGGCGGCGCAGAGCTCTGACGGATGAGTGATGAGTTGAATTGATGGCTGTCTCGGTGATGCCGTTCGATGTACGGGAATGTAGTGGCGGTGGACCAACAATGAACTCTTCTCGGTAACGCCTCGTGACGTTTTGTGATCTTCGTTCAGGCGGTGCGGCCGTGCTCGAGCTGGAGCAGGACGAGGGCGGCTCGGGC
>NZ_JBFAKW010000246.1:0-3914 GCF_040655955.1 Streptomyces sp. NPDC050263
CGCGCCCGCCGTGGACGGTGGGCGCGGGGCCGCTGGCGGGTTCCCTCAGCGAGAGGTGAGTCTCCACAGGTGGTCGGCGGTGCCGTTGTCGGACCACTGCAGGACCTGGGCGCCCGACGACGTGCTCATGCTGTCGACGCCCAGCAACAGACCGCTGTTGTAGTTGGCGATCTTGTAGTAGCCGTCACGGGCCGGTATGGCCTGCCAGAGATGGTCGGCGGTGCCGTTGTCACCCCAGATCAGGGCCGTGCCGCCATTGCTGGTGCTCATGTTGTTGATGCCGAGCAGCAGTCCGCTCTTCTGATTGACGATCTTGTACAGGCCCGAGCCGGCGGCCACCAGGGTCCAGTTCTGGTCGGTGCCGGTGGTGGACGTGGCCTGGACGACCGAGGTGCCCTGGGCGGTGCCCGCGTTCACGGTGTCGAGGGCGAGCCCGCTGTTCTTGTTGGTGATCTGGTAGCGACCGGCCAGCGTGGTGGAGCTGCCGCTCGGGGTGACCACCAGGTGGTAGCCGTCGGTGGCGTTCATCGTGACGGGCACGGTGATGGAACCGCCGGAGACCGTGTAGTCGGTGTCGGAGATGGTGATCGGGCCGGGAGAGGCGGTGGTGCGGCCGGTGTCGGGCGAGTACTCCAGCTTGACGTGGACCGTGCTGCCGAAGGCCGACAGGGAGTTCAGGCCGTTGACCGTGACGGCGCAGGAGCCGGTGCAGCCGCCGGCGACGACGCTGATCTGGTTGCCCGCGCCGTTGAGGGAGGCGAGGCCGTCGATGCCGGTCTGCGCGGGGGGCGTGGTGGTGAGCATGTTCCCGGACATGTCGCCGTACCACTTGTACGTCCAGTAGGAGCCGTTGGGCGAGCCGCCGGTGTCGGTGAGGGTGTCGCCGAGGGTGCCGTAGTGGTTCCAGAAGGCGAGCTCGGCGTCACGGACGCCCGTGCGCTCGAACTTGGCCGCGTAGCCGATGAGGGCGCCCGAGTTGCCCATCTCGGCGGGCGTGCCGTACTCCTCGATGTCGATCGGGCGCGGGCTGATGCCGAGGCTCGACTCCAGCGCGCGATACGCCGACACGTGGGCGGCGATGTTCTGGCTGCCCTCCAGCTCGTGCCAGGCGATGACGTCGGGGACGGTGCCGCTCGCCTTGGCGTCGGTGAGGAACGAGCTCATCCAGGACTGGTTCCAGACCGAGTAGCTCGGCCCCTGGATCGGTGTCGTGGTGTCCTTGGTGCGCACCTCCTTGAACGTGCGGGCCCAACCCGCGTTGAAGGCACCGGCGTTGGCGGTGTCCCACGTCCAGTCGGGCTCGTTCCACAGTGCGTAGGCGCTGATGTTCGTGGCGCTGGAGGACTTCACCGCGGCCACCTGCTGGTCGACCGCGGACAGCCAGTTGCTCCAGCTCACCCACTTGTAGGGGAAGTCCGGGTACCAGTCCGGCATCCGCACGACGACCTTGGCGCCCGCGGCAGCGGCCTTGGCGGCGACGACCAGGGAGTCGCCCGCGGGAGCGGGCTCGCCGTTGGGCAGCTGGCTGCCGCCCGGCGCCATCTGAATGAAGGTGTTGGGCTTCAGGGGCTGTACGAGGCTGTCGGCGGGGGTGCTCGTGCTCGCCAGACCGTAGAGGCTGCCCGTGCCGACGTGGGTGACGGACCGCAGGTTCTGCGCCGCGTTGACGACGAGGGTGGTGGACGACGTGGGAGCGGCCTGGGCGGATCCGCCCGTCACGACGACAGCGGTGGCGGCCAGGGCGGTGGCCACGGCGGTGGCGCCGACGCGGCCGAGGGGGGCTCTGAATCGGTGACGGTGGCTCAGGTATGACATCAGCGGCTCTCCTGAGGAAAAGACGGGGACTTCTCGAGTGCGGTGCGCAGGCGGCTCGGGAAACGGCCGGCCGGTTGCCTGGGGTGTCGGACCCCGGTGACGGGTGACAGTCCTGTGCGGAGTGCGAGCGGGCACGGCGGAGCTCGGCCCCGCCCGGCCGGTGGGCCCGGGGCGGCGGGCATCGTGGATCAGTCCTTGACCGCGCCGGCGGTGACGCCCGCGGCCACATAGCGCTGGGCGAGGACGAGCAGGACCGCCGCGGGCAGGGACGCGACGACGGCGGTGGCCATGATCGCGTTCCATTCCTGGTTGTTGTTGCCGATGTAGTGGTAGATGCCGAGGGTGATCGGGCGCCAGTCGCCGCCGCCGTCGAGGGTGTTGGCGAAGACGAAGTCGGACCAGGCCCACAGGAAGCTGAAGAGCGAGACGGTGACGAGCGCGTTGCGGCTCACCGGCAGCACGATCGACCAGAAGGTGCGGAAGGTGCCCGCGCCGTCGATGCGGGCGGCGGCGATCAGCTCGCCGGGGATGCCCGACATGAACGCGGTGAAGATCATGACGCCGAACGGCACAGCGATGGTGGAGTCGGCGACGATCAGCCCCCACCAGGAGTTGAGCAGGCCCAGGTCGAGGAAGATGCCGTAGAAGCCCATCGCCATGACGATGCCGGGGATCATCTGTGCGACCAGCAGGAACAGGCCGAGCGCACCGCCGCCGAGCGGGCGCAGCTTCGCCAGCGCGAAGCCGGCCGGGGCGGCGAGGAGGAGGGTGAGGGCGACCGTGCCCAGCCCGATGAGCAGGCTGGTGCCGAGGTAGGGCATCTGGTCGTTCAGAACGGCGCGGTAGCCCTCGAAAGTGGGATGCAGGGGCAGCAGGTCGGGCGGGCTCTTGCGCATGTCCTGCTGCGGGGTGAGGGACACGTTCAGCATCCAGTACACCGGGAACAGCATGACGGCCGTGAGCAGGACGCCGACGACGGTGTAGAGGCGCGAGCGCCGGGCGGGGCGGTGGACGGCGGTCATGCTTGCTGCCTCCTCTGGACGCGGATGTACAGCAGCCCGAAGGCGAGGGCGATGAGGATGAGGATGTTGCCGACGGCGGCCCCGGGGCCGAACTTCGGCAGCAGCGTGCCGAAGCCGAGCTGGTAGGACCAGGTCGCCAGGGTGGACGAGGCGTCGCCGGGGCCGCCCTTGGTCATGATCCAGATCAGGTCGAACACTTTGAGGGTGTAGACGAGACCCAGCAGCAGCGTGATCGCCGAGACCGGGCGCAGCAGCGGGAAGGTGATCCGCCGGAACTGCTGCCAGGCACTCGCCCCGTCCAGCGACGCGGCCTCGTACAGCTCGCCGGGGATGTTCTGCAGGCCGCTGTAGAGGATGACCAGGTTGAACGGGATGCCGATCCAGATGTTGGCGATGATGACGGAGGTCAGCGCCCAGTCGGGCGAGTTGAGCCAGTCGACCGGGGCCACGCCCACCAGGTGGAGGGCGTAGTCGAGGACGCCGGACTCGCTGTTGAACATCCACGACCAGGTCGACGCCGACACGATCAGCGGCAGCAGCCACGGGATCAGGAACAGCGCCCTGAGAGTGCCGGCCAGCCGGAAGTGGCGGTTGAAGAAGACCGCGAGGGCGAGCCCGGCGGCGTACTGGAAGGCGATCGACGCGAAGGTGAAGATCATGGTGTGGCGCAGGGCCGGGCCGAACGTCGGATCGTCGAGGACGGTCCGGAAGTTGTCCAGCCCGGAGAACGGCGCGTCGCCTGCCACGAACGACCTGACGGTGTAGTTGCGCAGGCTCAGGTCGAGGTTGCGGTAGAGCGGATAGACGTAGAACGCGGCGAGGTAGACGGCCAGGGGCGCGAGGAACGCCAGTGCGGTCAGCCGGCTCTTCCGGCGCTGGCGGCGCTTCAGCGCCAGGGCGTCCGTCCGGTCGTCGGTTCCGGTCGCCCCGGACCTGACCGGGGACCGCTGCGAGCGGCGGTCGACGCGGGCGGTGGTCATGCGAACTCCTGGATGCGGGTGGCCTGCCCGGCGCGATCGCGGTGTCCGGGCGGTTGCGGGTGCCGTGCGGGCGCCGGGGGCAAGGCCCCCGCGCCCG
>NZ_JBFAKW010000247.1:0-3743 GCF_040655955.1 Streptomyces sp. NPDC050263
GGCGGCCGGTCCGGTCGCGGCCCGGGCCGCCGTGGGCCCGTACGTGATCAGGCCGCACCGGCTCGAACGCCTTGCGCGGCGTCGGTGTCGGTGGCCCCGGCCTCGGCCAGGCGTCGCCGTTCGGCGCGCCGCCGCGCCTGTTCGACCGGGTCCGCGATGGGAGCGGCGAGCAGCAGACGCTGGGTGTAGGGGTGTTCGGGGGTGGAGGTGACGAGGCCGGCGGGACCGGTCTCGACGATGTCACCCCGGTAGACCACGCTCACCCGATGGCTCACGTGCCGCACGACCCCGAGATCGTGCGAGACGAACAGGTACGCGACCCCGGTGCGCCGCTGGATGTCGATGAACAGATCCAGCACCCGCGCCTGCGTCGACAGGTCGAGCGCGGAGACGGGCTCGTCGCAGACGATCAGCTTCGGCTCGGGAGCCAGCGCGCGGGCGATCGCGACGCGCTGGCGCTGACCGCCGCTGAACTCGCGCGGCAGCCGCTCCGACGCGTTCTCCGGCAGCCCCACCTGATCGAGCAGGGCGCGCACCCGCGCCCGCGCGTCACTCGCCGTCGCTCCCTGGACCACCAGCGGCTCGCTGAGGATGTCACCGACGGTCAGCGAGGGGTTGAGCGAGGTGTAGGGGTCCTGGAACACGACCTGGATGTCGCGTGCCAGGGCGCGCCGTGCCTTGCCCGCGACATGGGTGATGTCCTCGCCCGCGAACAGGACGCGTCCGCCGCTCGGCTTCACCAGGCCGAGCACGGCACGGCCGATGGTCGTCTTGCCGGAGCCGGACTCGCCGACGATCCCCAGGGTCTCGCCCGGATGCGCCGTCAGGGAGACCCCGTGCAGGATCTCCACGGGGCGGGCCCGGAAGCCGCGCCCCGGGTAGGCCACGCGCAGGTCGCTCACATCGAGCAGGGGGGTCGTCATGATGCCTTCTCCTCAAGGACCTCGATCGTGCCGACGGGGAGGTCCTTCTCCAGTGCCTCGGCCGCGCCGCCCGGAGGATCGGTACGCAGGCTGCTCTCGTCGATGATCGAACCCAGAAGCATGCGGGTGTAGGGATGCTGTGGCGTCCGGAAGATCTCCAGCGCGCCCCCGACCTCGACGATCTCGCCCTGCTGCATGACCGCGACGCGGCTACAGCTGTCCGCGACCACACCGAAGTTGTGGGTGACCAGGAGCACGGCCATGTTCAGCTGCTTCTGGAGGTCCCGCAGCAGGTCCAGGATCTCCGCCTGGACGGTCACGTCGAGCGCGGTCGTCGGCTCGTCGGCGATGAGCAGCTTCGGGCTGCTCGCGACGGCGCCCGCGATGAGCACGCGCTGTGCCATGCCGCCGGAGATCTGGTGCGGGTAGGAGGCGAAGACGCGTTTCGGGTCGGGGATGCCCACCCGGTCCAGCAGGGCCAGCACATGGGCGCGCGCGGCCTTGCGGGACATCTGCTGCGAGGCGCGCAGTCCCTCCGTGAGCTGCGATCCCACGGTGAACGACGGGTCGAGGTTCGACATGGGTTCCTGCGGCACGTACGCCACGGACGTTCCGCGCAGGCCGCGCAGTTCGCCCTCGCCCAGGCCGAGGAGTTCGCGTCCGTCGAGCCTGATCGAACCGCGGGTGACGACCGCCTCCGCCGGCAGTACGCCGAGCATCGCGAACGCGGTCTGGGTCTTGCCCGACCCGGACTCGCCGACCAGGCCCAGGGTTTCCCCCGCGTCCAGGGTCAGCGACACCCCGCTGACGACCTCCCTCAGTTCACCCGAGGGCGTGGGGTAGGCGATCGCGAGGTCCTCCACCGTCAGCAGATGCGCCGTCGGGGAGTCGGTGCCGGTGCTCACGGCGGGTCGGGGCCGCGCGCGCACGGTGATCTTGGACGGCTTCGGGGTCACCATCTCCAGCGCGTCGCGCAGCGAGTTGCCCATCAGCACGAACGACGCGTTGATGAGGCCGAGCACGAGGCTCGGCCAGATGAACTGCATCGGCTTCTCGTAGAGGTTGACGAAGCCTTCACTGATCATCAGACCGAAGCTGGGGACGGTGTTCGACCCGAGGCCGAGGAACGCCAGGCCCGACTGCAGACTGATGGACGACCCCATGAGGAACGCGGTCGCGATGATGATCGGTCCGCGGATCACGAACAGCACGTGCCGCCCGAGAATGCGCAGGTCCGTCAGGCCGGAGACCCGTGCGGCGTCCACGAACAGCTCGTTCTTGACCCCGACGACGAGGCCGCGGACGAGACGGAAGATGCCGGGGGAGGCCAGCACGCCGAAGATCAGCATCGTGGCCCGGTAGTCGCCGCCCGTCAGGGGGAGCAGCACGATCAGCAGGAGCATGCCGGGGAAGGTCATGACGAGGTTGAAGACCCAGTCGGTGGCGGTCCGCACGCGGCTGCCGAAGTATCCGCCGACGAGTCCTGCCGTGACGCCGATGGTGAGGGAGACGCTCGTGCCGATCAGGCCGGCGATCATGCTGGTGTTGATGGAGTGGAGCAGCCGCGAGAAGATGTCGCGGCCGCTCTGGTCGCCCCCGAGCGGGTAGCCCGAGCTGCCGGGGTCGGCGTTGATCGCGTCCAGCGAGGCCTGGTTCGGACCGTGCGTGGTGAGAAGGGGGCTCAGTACGCCCAACAGGACGATGACGAGGAGCACTCCGACCGTGATGACGGCCTGGGGGTCCTTCAGGAGCTTGCGCAGGGGCGACTTGCGCTGCGGGGCCGTCGGCTCCGTCGCGGTCGCGAGGGCTTCGGCGCTCACTGCTGCCTCGCCTTCGGGTTGAGCCAGCCGTTGACGACGTCGACGATCAGGTTGACGCCCACCACGAACAGGACGCCGAAGAGGGACAGGCCCATGATGATCGGGACGTCCCCCTGGAGGGCCGCGTTGAAGGAGAAACTGCCGATCCCCGGCAGTGCGAACACGTTCTCGATGATGAGGGCGCCGCCTAGCATCGCGATGAACTCCAGGGACAGGACGGTGAAGGCAGGCCCGGCGGCGTTGCGCAGGGCGTGCCGCAGCACGATCGACCGGGTGGGGATGCCGCGGGTGCGCAGCGTGCGGACGTAGTCCTTGCGCAGCTCGCCGATCATGGCACCGCGGATCTGGGCGGACAGGTTGGCGACACCGCCCACCATCAGGGCGATCACCGGGATGGTGATCGAGGCCAGCCAACGGCCCGGATTCTCGGCGAACGGCGTGTATCCGGTGGCCGGGAGCCAGTCCAGCCGGACGGCGAAGACGACGACGAGGCCGATCGCGAGCAGCAGGTTCGGCACGATGTAGCCGAAGAGCGAGGCGACCTGCGCGATCCGGTCGACCACGCCGCCCCGCGACGCCGCCAGGACGCCGAGGACGACGCTGATGGCGGCGGTGAAGAACAGGGCGACGAGGACGATGGACAGCGTGACGGTGAAGTGGTCCGCGACGGCCGATCCGACGGGCTGGCTGGTGAAGTACGAAACACCGAAATCGCCGCGGACGGCGTGCAGCAGCCAGTCGAAGTACTGCACGATCACCGGATGGTCCATGCCCATCTCGGCCTTCTTCGCCTGGACCGTCGCGGGTGTCGCGGTGGTGCCGAGGATGCTTCGGACGATGCCGTCGAAGGACGTGCTCAGCAGGAAGAACGTGATCATCGATACGAGGACGGTCAGCACCAGGCTCGTGCCGAGCCGGCGCAACAGGTAGGGGAACATGGGTGGGGCTCCTTCGGGCCAGGACCGAGGGGAGGGGGTTCCGGGCTCGCGGCGGCAGTGCC
>NZ_JBFAKW010000248.1:0-3709 GCF_040655955.1 Streptomyces sp. NPDC050263
ACAGCAGCGATATGGCACAACGACGCCACCGGACAGCCCGTCCTACGCTCACTGACCGCCTACGATCACTGACCCCTTGGAATCGATCATCTAGGAACGGGTCCGGCACAGTTCCTGGTCGACGAGTGCGCGCATGGCCTGCTCGGTGTCCTGACCGCCGTCACTGCTGACGTACACCACGGCCGTCCAGGTCCCGTCTCGGGTGGCGCCACCCCAGGTGATATAGCCCAGCAGTTCGCCCCGGTGACCGAAGTAGCTGCCACCACAGGACAACGGGATCTCCGCAAGACCGAGTCCATACCTCACGCCCAGCCCGGGCGTGGTCACGGTGGTCGTCATCTCGTCGAGTTGCGCCGGAGCCAGCAGACGGCCGCCGAGCAGCGCGGCGTAGAACCGGTTCAGGTCGTGCGCGGTGCTGATGACCGATCCGGAGCCGACGGCCATACTCGAATTGAGCACCGTGACGTCGGTGCCGGTGTCGAACGCGTAGCCCTGGGCGTGCGGGCCCAGGATGAACGGGAAGGTGCCGGGCGTACTGGTGTCCTTCAGACCCAGCGGCTGGATGATCCGGTCGTTCACCTCCTGCGCCCAGCTCCGTCCGGTGATCTTTTGGGTGATCATCGCGGCGAGAATGTAGTTGGTGTTGGAATACGACCATTGTTCGTCGTCCGGGAAGAATTTGAGAGGGAGCTGCATCGCCAGCCCCACCAACTCCTCGGGGGTGTAGGTGCGGAACCGCTCGGCTCGATAGCCGTCCGCGCTGTTCAACGCGGGTATTTCCGGCCCGATGTCACGGATGCCGCTGGTGTGCTGCAGCAGCTGCCGCACGGTGATCTGGCTGCCGTCGTTGCCGTTGCCCTGGACCACTCCCGGAAGCCACTGCTCGACGGTGTCCTCCAGGGACATTCGCCCCTCGCCGACGAGTTGCAGCACGACCGTGGCGGTGAAGGTCTTGGTGGCGCTGCCGATCCGAAATCTGCCGTTCAGTGGCATCTGTCTCCTGGTGCCCTTCTCGGCCGTCCCCGCGCGCGCGATGTCACGTGTGTCCGGTGACGTCACCTCAGCGGACACACCAACGGCCCCGGTGTCGTGGACCGCATCCACCTGCTGCTGGAGCGGATCGGCCTGCGGTGGCTTCGCCGCCGCCGTCCCGGTCGACGTGGCGAAGAGAACCGCGCCCAGGCTGCTCAGGACAAGCAGGTCCCGCCGACGTCTTCCTGGCACATGCATGATGATCCCCGTCCTGTTCGGGTTGCCTGCGTGTTCAGCGTTCAGGCTGTGGCCCCTGGTGTTCCGCTCCCGGAGCCGGTGGTCGACGACCATCCCACCAGCGATGAGGGGCTCGGCCCATCCGGCTCTCCCCCCGACGCGCCGGTGCGCTGTCCCCAGGGCGGTGCTGGGGGTTACCCCCCGTGGGGACACCGAGGCTTCTTCCTCCAGCCCGCTCCGACCAGCGAGATCACGATCTACGGCTGTAGGACCAGTCACATCGAGGTCAGGCTGCGGCAGGGTTGCCGGCCCTCGCAATGACCCGCCCCCGGCCCCTCACCTCAAAGGGGACCGAAGTCCCAGAACAACAGCTGTCTCTGCTCTTCGCACCGGGCCAGCGGGCAGACCGCACGCAGCTCAAGCCGGTTCTGGAGAAGATCCGCGTCCCGAAGCCAGGGCCGGGTAGGCCCCGCAAGAAGTCGGACGGCATCGTGGCCGACAAGGCCATGGCAACGGGCCGTGCCGCGAGTACTTGCGGCACCGGGGCATCCGGCACACGGTCCCGGAGAAGACCGACTGAGTCAGGGCCGCCCGGCTTCGACGAGGAGCGATGCAAGAGACTCAACACCGTCGAACGGGCGATCAATCGGTTGAAGGAGACACACGTGTATTCGGCGTCCCGTCCGCGCACGCCAACACGATGCGCGCCCGCTCGGCGAGACGGGGCGTCACAACCCCGCTCGCCGAGCGCGGCAACTCAGCGCGCTCTCCATCGGACAGCGCAACTTCGACGGCACGAGGACCCCGAGACTTGAAATCTGGCTACAGACTCAAGCCCGCGATCTCCGGCGCATCACACCAGCCATCCCGGGCCCACGGCCGCAGCTTCTCCGGGTTGCGGATCGCCCAGATCCGGGTGACGCGCCCGTCGGAGACGTCGAACGCGGCTACGGTCATGACGATTCCGGCGCGCTGGGCCACCAGACCTGGCGCACCGTTGACCGACCGCTCCAGGAGTTCGAGCCCGTGAGCCTTGTCGGCGATGGCGACCATGTACTGGGCGATGCGCGCGCCGCCCTCGACCGGGCGCAGGACGGCGCCGACCATGCCTCCGCCGTCGGCGGTCATCACGGCGGCCGGGTCGAGGAGACCGACGAGGGCTGCGATGTCCTTGGTCTCCCATGCCTCTTTGACGTGCCTCACCACGCCGGCCCGGCCGGTCGCCGCCACCGGAGCGCGCGCGATGCTCACCCGCCGCCGGGCGGAGGCCGCCAGCTGCTTGCAGGCCGCCGGGGTCCGGCCGAGAACACCGGCGATCTCGGCGAACGGATACCGGAAGACGTCGTGCAGGACGAACGCCACCCGCTCGGCGGGCGTCATCGTCTCCAGGACGACGAGGAAGGCCATGGCCACCGACTCGTCCAGGACGATCTGGTCGGCGGGGTCTGCAGGGCCGGTGGGGCCGGCGCCGCCCGCGTGGTCCCACTCGGTGCGGTCGGGCAGCGGCTCGGGCAACCATGCGCCGACATAGCGTTCACGGCGGGCCCGCGCCGAGCCGAGCAGGTCCAGGCAGATGCGGCCGGTCACCGTCGTCAGCCAGGCGCCGGGGGACAGGATCTCCTCCTGCCGGCTTCGTGACAGCCCGTACCAGCGTGCGTAGGCATCCTGTACGGCGTCCTCGGCCTCGGTCACCGAACCGAGCAACCGGTAAGCGACATTGATCAGTTGGCGCCGCTCGCCGGCTATCTCATCTGTGCCGGTCCCGACACTCCCCATGCTTCCGGTCGCCCCCTCGCCTTACCTTTCGCAGGCCCGCGTCGTCGGGCTGGAGAGACCTTATCGATCTACTGCCCGAGGGCGGAAAAGGGGACTGTGACATGGCCACCCAGGTGACGGCGACGGCGAACGTACGGCGCGGCTCCTCGTTCCTGCAGATCGCGATCGTCCTGCAGACCCTGACCATCTTCCTTCAGGCGGTCTCCGCCGGACTGCTGCTGACCTCGTCCTACGGAGAGACGCTGCACGGTGTCGGAGCCCGTGTGATGTACGGGGCGTCGATGCTGTACGTGCTCGCGGCGGTGCTGGCGTGGAAGCCGGGCGGCGGCTCGCCTCGGCCCATGTGGCACGCGTCAGGTTTCCTCGCACTCGCCTCGGTCCAGGTCGTGCTCGGCATTGCGCACGTCCCGTCGGTCCATCTCCCCCTGGGCGTCTTGATGTTCGGTCTGAGCGTGCTGGCGCTGGCCCGGCGCTGAGGTCCGACACGGGGCCCGCCGGGATCAACCGGGCCGCTTCTGAGCCTGGCGTTCCGCACTGCTCTACTGGGCTGGATCCTGATCGTGGTCTCGCTGTTGCGCCGACACGACCAGAACACGGGTTCCGTCGGCATCCCGGACGTCGGCGGCATGCCGCCAACGTCCGACAAGGTCAAACAGAGCCAGGAGCGTGTCTCAGTAACCGGCAACCCGCTTGGTCACCGCGCACGATGTCGAATGCCCCCACC